>CAZLBS010000033.1:2832-7237 GCA_964557505.1 uncultured Nitrospiraceae bacterium
GCACGACGCGCCTTCTATGCGCCAGCGGTCTCGTGTAAGCCGGTTGCTCCGCAAGTCCAATTGGGCGTGTGACTTGCTACGCTCCATTTGACAAGCGGGCTTGCAGTTGCTAGGGTACCCACCATCTATCCCCGCCGGTAGTGAATGGCGCGTTAGCGTTTTGTAAGGCCTAAACAACGCAAACAGAGGTGGCGTGGGGCTGCAAGGCTCGCCACCGCGGCCGGGATAGTCATGAGTAGTGAACTAGAGGTACAGGCTATATGAAGAAGTTATCGCGCGATGGGATGTACGACCCGTTCTACGAGCACGATGCCTGCGGCGTCGGGTTTGTCTGCAACATCAAGGGAGACCGCACCCACACGCTGCTCAAACAGGCAATGCAGGTGCTCGTAAACCTCGAGCACCGTGGGGCTTGCGGCTGCGACCCGGAAACGGGCGATGGCTGCGGCATCCTGATGCAGATTCCACATCGCTTGTTCCAAGAGGAAGCCGCAGGGCTGGGATTCACGCTGCCCGAGATGGGCGCGTATGGCGTGGCCATGTGCTTCTTGCCCGCCGGCGATGCGCTTCGGGCTTCCTTCGAAGGGCTCATTGATAAAATCGTGAAGGAAGAAGGTCAGCAAGTGCTTGGCTGGCGCGATGTTCCACGGGATTCGAGCCAGTTGGGGTGGTTGTCGCGCGAGCGTGAACCCGTGATTCGGCAGCTGTTCATTGGCCGGAGCGGCACGATTGCGGACGTTGACGCCTTCGAGCGCAAGCTCTTAGTGATCCGCAAGCGCATCGAGCATGAGTCCGTTGGTATTCCCGCACCGGATGAAGAACGGGACCGCTTTTACATCGCGAGCATGTCGGCCCGGACCATCGTTTACAAGGGCTTGATGCTGACGGACCGGCTGCCGCTGTACTACCACGACTTGGCCGATGAACGTTTAGAGACGGCCCTGGCAATCGTTCACCAGCGCTACAGCACCAATACGTTGCCCTCCTGGCCCCTGGCGCATCCTTTCCGCGTGGTGGCGCACAACGGTGAATTCAATACCTTGCGCGGCAATCTGAACATGATGCGTTCGCGCGAATCGCACTTGGCGAGCCCGCTGTTTGGGGCGGATGCCGCCAAGCTTGCGCCGATTCATACGGAAGGCTTCAGCGACTCGGCCAACTTCGACGAGAGTTTGGAACTGCTGATGCGCGGCGGGCGGCCGGCGGCGCATGCGCTCATGATGTTGATTCCCGAGCCATGGAGCGGGCATGAGTCCATGGCGGACGATAAGAAGGCCTTCTACGAATATCATGCCTGCATGCATGAGCCGTGGGACGGTCCGGCGAGCGTGGCGTTCAGCGACGGGGTGCGTATTGGGGCCTGCCTGGACCGGAACGGTCTGCGTCCCTCGCGTTACTGGGTCACATCGGACGGCTTCGTCGTGATGGCATCCGAGGTGGGCGTGCTCGACATTCCGCAGGAAAAGATCGTCAAGAAGGGCCGGCTCGAGCCAGGCCGCATGTTCCTCATCGATACAGAGGAGCAACGCATCATTGGCGACGAAGAGTTGAAGCAGAGCCTCATCGACAAGCATCCCTACCGGGAATGGCTGAATACGCACCGCCCGGTAGTGCCTGCGAGCGAAGAGTGCGGTCCCTTAAACGGCGCCGCGGCCAACGAGGTGAGCTTGCTCGAGCGGCAGCAGGTATTTGGCTATACGTTGGAAGACCTTGAAATTCTGATTGAGCCCATGTGCCGCACGGGCCAGCAGCCGCTGGGGTCGATGGGCAACGATACCCCGCTCGCGGTGCTCAGCAAACGCCCGCAATTGCTCTTCAATTATTTCAAGCAATTGTTCGCGCAGGTAACCAATCCGCCGATCGACCCGATCCGTGAAGAGATCGTCATGTCGCTCGAGATCGACATCGGCAAAGAACGGAACATACTGGATGCAACGCCGGAACATGCCCAGCGCTTGCATTTGAATTCGCCGATCTTGACGCGCGAGCAGCTTCAATACATCAAGGATATTGACAAGCCCGGCCTGAAGACGAAGGTGATTTCGGCCCTGTTTCCGGCTGCGGAAGGCCCCCAGGGAATGGTGCAACACATTGATCGCATCTGTTCCGAAGCCTCGGAGGCCGTAGCCGATGGCTATTCGATCATCGTGCTGAGCGACCGGGGGGTGAATCATCAGCTGTGTCCGCTGCCGAGTCTGGCCGCCGTCGGCGCCGTGCACCAGCACTTGGTGCGCGAGAAGACCCGCACCGATGTGGGGCTTGTGTTGGAGACGGGCGAGGCGCGCGAGGTGCACCACTTCTGCACGCTGACGGGATATGGCGCGAGTGCCGTCTGCCCCTACCTCATGTACGAAACCATCGAGCAGATGGTGGAGCAAGAGGTCCTGGTTGAGAAGGAGCCGGGCGAGGCTCAGCGCAAATGCATCAAGGCCATCGAGAAGGGCATGCTCAAGACGATGGCCAAGATTGGCATCTCGACGCAGCACAGCTATTTCGCCGCGCAGATTTTCGAGGCGGTGGGGTTGAGCGAGGCCTTTGTCGAGCGCTGCTTCACGGGCACCGCCTCGCGCATTGGCGGCATCGACCTGGAAGATGCCGGGCGCGAGTCGCTCATGCGGCATGCGGTGGCGTACCCGAAGGCGCAGGCGCGGCCACGCGAACTCGATCCGGGCGGCAACTACCGCTGGCGGCGCCGCGGCGAGTATCACCAGTGGAATCCGGATACCGTCGCGCGCATTCAGCATGCGGTGCGGTCGAATTCGCAAGAGAAGTACCGCGAGTATGCGGCCCTAATCAACAACCGCACGCAGAATCTCTCGTCGATTCGCTCGCTCTTGAAGTTCAAGCAGCGCGATTCGATTCCTTTGGATGAGGTCGAGCCAGCTTCCGAGATTGTGAAACGCTTTACGACGGGCGCTATGTCGTACGGCTCGATTAGTAAAGAGGCGCATGAGACCTTGGCCATCGCCATGAACCGCCTCGGCGGGCGCTCGAACACGGGCGAAGGCGGGGAAGATCCGGTGCGCTTCGACCCGGATGAGAACGGCGATTTGCGGCGCAGCTCAATCAAGCAGGTGGCCTCGGGACGTTTCGGCGTCACGAATGAATACATGGTCAACTCGGATGAGCTGCAGATCAAGATGGCGCAAGGCGCGAAGCCGGGCGAAGGCGGCGAGCTTCCGGGCAAGAAAGTGTTCGAGGAAATCGCGCGCATCCGCTATTCGACGCCGGGCGTTGGGCTGATTTCGCCTCCGCCGCACCACGACATTTACTCAATTGAGGATTTGGCGCAGCTCATTCACGACCTCAAGAATGCCAACATCCACGGGCGCGTCTCGGTGAAGCTGGTATCGGAGGTAGGCGTGGGCACGATCGCGGCTGGCGTCGCGAAGGGCAAGTCCGACCTGGTAACCATTAGCGGCACGGAGGGGGGCACGGGCGCCTCGCCGCTGAGCAGCATCAAGTATGCCGGCCTGCCCTGGGAGTTGGGCCTGAGCGAGACGCACCAGGTGTTGGTCGAGAACAACCTGCGCAGCCGCATCCGGGTGCAGACCGATGGCCAGTGCAAGACCGGCCGCGACGTGGCAGTTGCATTTCTCCTGGGCGCCGACGAGGTGGGCTTCGCGACGTTGCCGCTCATTGCCGAGGGCTGCATCATGATGCGCAAGTGCCATCTCAACACCTGCCCTGTGGGCATTGCGACGCAGGATCCCGAGCTGCGCAAGAAATTTATGGGCAAGCCCGAGCACGTCATCAACCTGTTCTTCTTCATCGCCGAAGAAATCCGGGAAATCATGGCGGAGTTGGGTTTCCGCACCGTGAACGAGATGATTGGACGGGCGGACTGCCTCGAATTCGATCCGCTGCCCGAGCATTGGAAAGGCCGCAAGCTGGACTTCTCGCGCATTCTGCGCGTGGCCGAGGCCTGGGAGGGCGAGACGCTATATTGCAGCGTCGAACAGGATCATGGCATCGATAAGGCGCTCGACAATCAGATCATGGAGCAGGCGAAGCCGGTGCTCGATGCGCCGAGCCGTGATGCGATTAAGCCCATTGAGTTTGATGTCGAGGTCCGCAACATTCACCGCACGGTCGGCACCATGCTGTCGAGCGAGTTGACGCGGCGTTTCAAGCTGGGCATGTACAACGGCCACCTTCCTGAAGACACCATCTGGATGAATATGAAAGGGGTCGGCGGGCAAAGCTTCGGCGCGTTCAGCGTGCAAGGCGTGACGTTCAACCTGACCGGCGAGGCGAATGACTACTGCGGCAAGGGCCTGAGCGGCGCCAAGATCATCGTGAAGCCCCCGCAGGCGTGCCCTATGACGCCGGAAGAGAACATCGTCATTGGCAATGTGGCGCTCTACGGCGCGACGGCGGGCGAGATGTACCTGCGCGGCGTGGT
>CAZLBS010000033.1:7247-14031 GCA_964557505.1 uncultured Nitrospiraceae bacterium
GGTAGGCGAGCGCTTCGGCGTGCGCAACAGCGGCGCATGGGCTGTCTGCGAGGGCGCCGGGGATCACTGCTGCGAATACATGACCGGCGGGCGCGTCGCGGTGCTGGGCAAGACCGGCCGCAACTTCGGCGCAGGCATGAGCGGCGGCATCGCGTTTGTTTACGACAACGACGGCACATTCCACTCCCGCGTGAATCCTGGGCTCGTCGACCTGAAGGAAATGAACGAGTTGAGCCGCAACGACTTGCGGTACCTGTTGGAACGCCACGCGCGCTACACGGCGAGTCCAATTGCGCAGCGCATCCTCGACCGCTGGGAAGAGGAGATCCGGCGGTTCGTGCGGGTCATGCCGCGCGACTTCGCACGGGTGCTGCGCGAGATGGAAGCACGGCAGAACAATGGAGGCATGCCCGCCGCACAGGAGGCCGCCCATGCAGTCCAATAATCATCAACAGCAGGCCAACGGCCACGACGGCAAGGCGCACAAGCGGCCGGACAAGCCCCGTGGCTTTATGGAATACGAGCGTGCCCTCCCTGACAAGGAAGCCCCCGAGAAGCGTCTGAAGCACTGGGGCGAGTTCGAGGGCCGCGGCGATGAAGAGTTCCTGCGGGACCAAGGCTACCGCTGCATGAATTGCGGCGTGCCGGTGTGCCAATGGGGCTGCCCGCTCGGCAACATCATCCCGGATTTCAACGATCTGGTAAAGGACAAGCATTGGGAAGAGGCCCTGGAGCGCCTTCATTCGACGAATAACTTCCCAGAATTCACCGGGCGGGTGTGCCCTGCTCCATGCGAATCGTCTTGCGTGCTGGGCATTACCGATCCGCCGGTGACCATCAAGCTCATTGAGCGCAGCATCATTGACCGTGGATGGGACGAAGGCTGGGTAAAGCCCGAGCCGCCGCAGCATGAGACCGGCAAGAGGGTGGCTGTCGTGGGTTCCGGACCGGCCGGGCTTGCGGCGGCGCAACAGTTGCGCCGGGCCGGCCACACGGTGACCGTATACGAACGCGACGATGAGCCGGGAGGGTTGCTGCTCTATGGCATCCCTGATTTCAAGATGGAGAAAGTCCATGTGCGCCGCCGCATCGAACAGATGGAGGCGGAAGGCGTGACGTTCATCTGCGGCGCCGAGGTAGGCAAAGACATCCCCGCCAGCCAACTTGTCGAAGAGAACGACGCCGTGCTCATTGCGGTTGGTTCCACCGTGGCCAATGATTTCCTGAAGCATGCCGAGGGCCGTGAACTCGAGGGCATCGAATTCGCGATGGATTTCTTGCCGCAACAGAACCGCCGGGTCTCCGGAAAGGAAGTCCATGTCCGGGAGATCTCGGCCAAAGACAAGCACGTGGTCGTGCTCGGCGGCGGCGACACCGGTTCGGACTGCCTCGGCACGAGCTTGCGCCAAGGCGCCAAGAGCGTCACGACCTTTGAAATCACGCCGCGGCCGCCGGAAAAGTACAATCCGAAAACGCCATGGCCGGCGCAGAAGCCCTTGGTGCTGATGACGTCGTCGAGCCATGAGGAGGGCGGCGTCCGAGACTGGTCGATCCAGACCAAGGGGTTCGTGGGCGAGAACGGCCGCGTGACGAAGCTTAAGGCCTGCCGCTTGGAATGGTTGAGCGATCCGGAACCGGGCAAGCCTCCGTTCAAGGAGATCCCGGGCAGCGAGTTCGAAATACCCTGCGATTTGGTCTTGCTCGCGATGGGATTTGCACATCCGGAGCACTTCGTTAGCGAAGAGCTTGGCCTCGAGCTGGACCAGCGCGGCAACGTCAAGGCGGAGTACGACGGGAGCAAGGCCTACCGCACCAGTCATCCGAAGGTGTATGCGGCTGGCGATGCACGCCGTGGCCAGAGCCTTGTGGTCTGGGCGATCCATGAAGGGCGCGAAGCAGCGCGGGAAATCGATCTTGATCTGATGGGCTTCAGCCATCTCCCGAGCCGCAATGACCATGGGTACGATCAAGCTGAAGCCTTGGGGCAATGGGCGTAGCCGAACCCTGCCCGTAACGGGCAGCGGCATCTTCTGGTACGGTCTGTTGCAGGGCTTCGCCGTCTGGCGCCCAATGATGCAGCACCTGCATCATGTTGCAAAATCGCCGGCGCCGGCGTAGCCTAACGGCATCACGACTTTGGCCGCCTCTGAGAGCGGGGCATCAGAAAGGGAAGGTCGACCGATGAAGCATATCTCCCCGGTAACCCGGGCCACGGCAGCGCCGCGCTACGCGGCGAGTCTTCCAGCCGCGAGCAACATTTTGCAATTGGCCATTGATATTCTCGGCGCTTATGTGACGAAGAAGAGCGCCATCGTATCGTCGTCATAGCAGCAGAGACGGCGCCCATGAAACACATCAAGCGGGTAAGCGTTGGGCGGGCTCAAATCTTCACGGAGTTGTTTGCCGAGCTTCGGAGCAGCGTGGATGCATTCTTCGAGGCGCTCGTCAACGTGAAGACGATGGACGGTGGGGAAAACGGCATGACCGGCGCCGAAGGGGACGATACATGAAGCATATGCATTTCGTCAGCATGGCGCCGGCGCAGACCGATTTCGGCACCGCCCTCGGCGACTTGGCGGCCAACGTGCGGTCGGCGCTGACGGACTTCAAGTTTGCGCTGTATTTTGAAGTGGGCGTGGGCGACGTGCCTGATCCCAATCCGCCGTTGCCGCCTCCGATTGTATTCTTCTAGCCGGCCGGCGCCGGAGCATCAAGCGCCAGTCATCTGCCTTCCTGGACTGCTGCCGTCTTCCAGGCACGGTCTGAGAGGGCAGCATTTGTTTTCTGGAAGGAGCCTTGACGGACATTGATTCGAGGACGGCACAGCGTCATTCGCACGGCGGAAGCGGAGGACGCCCATGACATGCAGCGGCTCTACCTTCATTCGGAACCTCGTGCCGCGCTCCTCAACCGTTATCGCGAGGTGATTCAGCCCACGTTGCCAGAGCTGACCGGCGTGCTCGGACTGCGCGATGGCATGTCGGGCCGCACGCCGTACTATGCACTCGAGAATCTCGAAGGCATTATTCGTGGTTATGGGGCGCTGCGCATGGCAGGCCAAGCCGAGCAGTTTTACGGGGAACTCGTCTTGTTGGGCCACGAGGACGAGCCCGTGGATTCGCCCTTGATGCATGAAGCATTCGAATGGCTGCGCGACCGCGCATTTCAAACGCTGATGCTGCGCAAAGTGATAACGCATTGCCTGAGCAGCGAGACAGAGGCGAAGGCCTGGTTCCTTCAGCAGGGGTATGTGCACGAGGGGACGATGCGGGAAGTGCTTTTCAGCCGGGGACGCTGGTACGATAGCGTGTCGCTGACGCTGTATAACCCGATGTTTTATCCCGCCGGAGTTCCTGCCGCATGAAGAGCCGCTTCTATTTGCGCCGCGCCGACCGCGACGATCTCGATACGGTTGTGGAGTGGATGGAAGATGAAGACTTCGTGCGCTTTCTCTATGGCGACGCGAACCGCTCGCCGCAGCGCATTCGCGAGAACATCGTGCAGATGCTCGGGCGCAACGCGGGCAATGCCCTGCCGCTTGGGATCTATCTGATCATCGATAGCGCGGAGCATGGGCCAACGGGCATGGTCGCAATCACCAACATCAGTTGGCGCAACCGCACCTGTTCGATGGACCTCTATGTGGGCAGCGAGAGCATGCGCAACAGCTTCATCGCGGCGCTCGCCTTCTTTCGCACCTGCGAGTATTGCTTCCGCGAGTTGAACCTTCACCGGATCACGATGTACGTCTACAGCTTCAATACCCGCTCGTGGAGAATTGTGGAGCGCTCGGGCGCCAAACGAGAATTGGTGCTGCGGCATCACCTGTTGCGCGATGGCGAGTTTCACGATCTATACGCCTATGGCCTGCTCGACCGCGAATTCGAGGCGTTGTACGACGAGGTGACGAAGCGCATCCCTGGCGCCACACTGGAAGCCAATGTGCAGGCGTATTACGAAGCGCTTGCGGAGAAGGACCGTCAAGCGCAGGAGGCCGCTTCGTGACCGCGCTCTTCGTGGCGCTGTTGATTGTGCACGTGGCGCAATCGATTTTCGCGGCCTGGCGGTATCCATCGGCGCCGGGGCATTTGCCGCCGAGCACGCCGATGGTGTTCGTCACCCAGACGCCCATGTTTATCTTGGCGGTCGTGATTGCCGTGCAGGCCGGCGCGATCGACCGGGGGCTGCTCAATCCAGGGTATTTGTTGCTCGGGCTCATCAGCGGGCACGTCATTTTCGCGGCTTCCGTGTGGATGATTCACCATTCGTGGAAAGCGGGCGGCGAGATGTTGCTCGAGTTGCGCAAGGTGTGGGCCTTCGCCTTTGAGAGCCCGTATGTCTTGTCGAGGTTCATCACCGTTGCCGTCACCGAGGAACTCATTTACCGCGCGGTGGCCCAGCCCGTATTGATTGAACGAACGGGCAGCGTGGGCGCGGGCATCGCGATAACGGCGGTTATTTTTTCGATTGTGCACCATCACTTCTTCCGCAACAGCTGGGTGGTGTCGCTTGAGTTTCTGTTGTTCAGCATCTTGCTGGGCGCGCTGTATGCATCGACAGGCAGTTTGCTGCTGGTGATTGTGATCCACGCGATACGGGACATCGAGATTGCGTATCTCGAGTTTGATCAGCGTCTGGAAGAAGGGGAAAGCCGCGAGGAGGCGATCGAAGCGATCGAGGCGATCTATGCGCCGGTCCGCGGGAGGCGGCTGCTCGAGCGCGGCGGCAAGGAGGGCGCGCCCACGATGCACGCCTCGGGCGGCCCGCAGCCGACGACGCCAGCCCCTATGGAGGAGTCATGTGCGAGCGGCCGATTATTGAGGTCGATCACGTCGACAAGGTGTTCCGGACGCGGCACGTGTTGGCGCGGCATCCTGAGACGCAGCGGCGCCGCCTCTACCACACGCGGGTCGTCCACGCAGTGCGCGATGTAGCCTTCAGCGTGCCGAAGGGGGAGATCTTCGGGCTGTTGGGTCCAAACGGGGCGGGAAAGACGACGACCGTAAAAATGCTCTCGGGGCTTGTGCGGCCGACGACAGGCGCGGTGCGTGTGGATGGACTCGACGTCAACAGGCAGCGCTCGAAAACCCTCGGCAAGGTTGGCGTGGTGCTGGAAGGGACGCGCACGTCCATTTGGCCCTTAACGCCGCTTGAGAACTTGGACTACTTCGGGAGCCTGAAGGGCGTTCCCGGCCGGGTCATCAAAGAGCGGGCGAAGCATCTGCTGGATTTCATTGGGCTGACCGAGAAGGCGGATGTTCAGGTGCGGCACATGTCGCGCGGGCAGAAGCAGAAGCTCGCCATTTGCATTGCGCTCATCGCCGACCCCTGCGTGCTCTTGCTCGACGAACCGACGACAGGCCTCGATGTTCAGAGCAGCCGCACCATCAAGGATCGCATCATCGAGATGGCCCGGGAGAAGGGGCTGGGCGTCTTGGTGACCACGCATGACATGCATGTGGCGCAGGAGTTGTGCGACCGCATCGGCATCATTAAAGAAGGCGCGCTGGTGACCTGCCGCAGCACCGGCGAATTGCTGGATGTTTTCGGCGATCAGACGTATCAATTCCGGCTGGACAGGGCCCCCGGAGACCGGATGTTCGATGAACTGCCGGGGGCCGCGGTGGTCAAGCACTTTGCCGATGGCACGGACTACGTGCTGGAGATGACGTTCGATGCGAATCCCGGGCTGCGCTCTGAGGCGCTGTATCAAGTGGTCGAGCGGCTGCGCGTCAACGGCCATGAATTGCGCTCGGTGAATCAGGTCACGACGAACTTAGAGCAAGTGTTCCTGCGGGTGACAAGCGAACAATCGTCCACCGGGGAACTTGGCGCAGAGCCCGTGCCGGCGATGGCTGGCAAGTAAGCGAAGAAGGGCAGAGGACACGTGCGCGGTTTTTTTCTGGTCACGAAAGCTGAAGTGAAACGGATGCTGATCATCATGCGGCGGTATTGGTTTGCCACGGCGATCGGCATCGTCGTCGGCTACAGCGTGCTGATGGGAATCATCGTGGCGTTGATGAGCGGAGGCGAGACTGTCGAGGAGACGGCGAGCCGCTACGGCGAAAGCGCCCCCAACTTTGTGCTCGGCACGATGATTGGGATGTGGGCGCTTGGACTGACGGGCCTGTTTACGCAAGGGCTCCAGGGGATGGCGCGCACGGGCGAACTCGAACAGGTGTGCATGAGTCCGTATGGACTGGTCACGAATTTCTTTGCGCGCTCCTTCGTCATGGCGCTGAACAGCATTTTTTCAATTTGCATCATGGTTGGGCTGATTGTTTGGAGCATTGGCTCCAGCGTGCATTTGCATCCGATCGGCCCGTTAATGATTTTTCTTACGTACGTGAATTTGGTGGGGTTTGGTTTTATGTGCGGGGGCTTGGCCCTCGTGTTCAAGCAGGTGGGTCAGTTGACGATGATTCTGCGCCTGGCGATGATGGCGCTGGCGCTCATGGTGACCACGCAGAATTTCGAATCGTGGAACCCAACGCTGAAGGCGGTTGCGCACATGCTGCCCGTTACCGATGCGGCCTACTGCCTGAAGCTGGTCTTTCTCGATGGCCTTGGCATGGGCGTGTTGACGCATAGCTCGTTTTACTTCTTATTGCTCAATTGCGTGGTGTGGACCGTGGCAGGGGTGACGCTATTTCGGTTGATGGAAGATTTCAGCCGCGATAAGGGCACGCTGGGAACGTATTGATGCCGCGCCCTGCCCTGCACCGCTTTGAACTTGACGGGCGCCGGTTTGTGCTCGACCCCGAGACGTGCTTCTGCTTCGAGT
>CAZLBS010000034.1:0-14030 GCA_964557505.1 uncultured Nitrospiraceae bacterium
GGACCGTACAACGGCTTTCGAGGCCGCCGCCTTCAACCACTCGGCCATCTCTCCGCAAGATGGCATGGCATGCATAGGAACGCGCACGCGTTGTCTTGGCCGCGTGCGCGCTAAAGCCTAAGGTTATCAGAGGGCGAAGTCAGGCGTCCAGCGGCGAGCGCGCCCGCGCTAGGGGATGGCGACCCATGCGCCCGGGCGGCAGGCATCTCCCAGCTGCTTGCAAAAGTCCATTGCTTTGACGTCTTCGAAATCATCGCCTGGCGGGGGCAACTGAAAGCGTTCGCCGCTCTTGGCGCGTTCGAGGCGGGTCATGGCGTAGATGCGCTCGACCTGCGACACGGTCACGCGCGTATCTTGGTTGAGCCGGGCGATTTCGCTGTAGAGTTGCTTACGGTCGGCGTTCTCCGCAGCCTTGATGCGCTGCACCTCGTTGAGCTTTTCACCCTCAAGCCCTTCGTCTTCGACAATCTCGATGTAGCCGCGGTTGTTTTCGCCAAAGACTTCGCCGCGCTTGTAGGCTTCGATGACGTCATGCCGTTCGCGCAGGCGCTTGGCAATGGCGGAAATCTCGGGACTCGAGGTTTTGAGTTCCTGCGCGTATGCCGGTTGGATGGGGGAAATGGCATCGACTACGGTGCGCAGCCAACTTTGCGGAGCGGGGGCCGGCTCCAAGCCCGGCAAGGTTTCGCTCTTGCCTTCGATGAAATCGAGCACGTCTTCCGCCTGTTCTTCGATGTAGCGAATGTCGACGGTCACGTGCGCATCGATGGTGTGCTGCGTGCGAATGACGCAACCGACGATGCCGACGGCTGCCGCAAAGGCCATGACGCCCTTGACTAGATTCTCTGCTGGCATGTAATGCTTCCTCCCTGCTACCTGACGCCACCGCCCCCATCTTATTCAACGGCTGGCAGTTGTTCCACTTGGAAGTCTTCCATTCGATCCAAGTGACCAAGCTGGTTCAACCGGATCAATTCTCGAATGTGCCGCCCGTCGATGCGCAAGTCTACCGTTAGATTGAGCTGCTCGCTTTCGAGTTCTGCCGTGCCCACGATGTCGCCCTCTTGGAGGGTGGCGTCGATTTCGGCACTGTCGAAGGCGCGCTGCCGTTCGTCGCCAATGACGCTTTCGACGATATTGCCGACCGTCTGACCTGCCGCTTCGCCCACTTCACTCGATAGCAACAATTGCCGCAACATGTCGCGGTTGATGCTGAAGCCTTTGAAGACCTTCATGGTCAAGTTGAAGGCCGTCACTTCGCCGTCGGCGTACTCTGCCGTCGCAAGGCCATCGGCGATGCCGGTCAACACGAGATTGGGCGGCTGAAACTGCTCGGTGAACTGGGCCAAGTCGATGTTGCGCAAACGCGCAGAAACTTCGGCTGGGTATCCGCCGGCCAGGAGGTTGACGCGCGCATTCACCCGCACTTGCCCTCCCAGCAACTTTGCTTCGGCATCGCGCACTTGGATGTGTTGGCCTGTAAACAGCGCAGGGATGTGCACCTCGTTCATGGCCACACCGGCGGCGGCGAATTCCGCCGCGTTAGCTTCGGCCCAGCCATCCAGCGAACCGCCGGCCAGGGCGGCCTCTCCCTCGATAGTGGCTCCGCCCAGAATGGCAGCGGCATTCCGCAGGGCCAATGTTTGGAGGGCGGCTTCCAGGGCAATGCTGGCATCCAGGCCATTCAGCCCATAATCGAAATGGCCTGTTCCACGGAGGCTGCCGCGCACATCGGCGAGCAGGCCCGCTTCTATGAGCGCGAGTCCGTTGGACGAAAACGTGAATGCCTCGGCTTCGGCCCGTGCCGGGGTCGTGGCGATGGAGACGGAGGGCAACTGGAGGATGGTCCCCGGCGTGTCCTCGCCCGTACTGACCGTCACCTCGTCGAAGCGGAGGCGTCCGCTGTCGAGCGCATAACGGTACCGGCCGGCGGCGCGCAGTTCACTGCCATAGGGCAGGCCGTAGTAGCCATACCCTATGCCGTCAAACGCGGCATCCGCACGCCCGGACACTTCAGTGCCCGTGATGTATAGCTGACCGGTGGCACGCGTCTCGCCAGTAAGCGTGCCGAGACCGAAGTAAGCGGCGAGCGCGCCCAAGTCGCCCGAGAGGTTTACCGGGCCGTTAAAGCTTGCGCCGTTCAAATCCCCATCGAACGCGCCGCTGTTGATGCGCACCGCTTCGCCGAGACGCAGGGCTATGTTGGAAAAGCGCAGGCGGGATGTTTCGCTTTGATACGTGGCGCTCGCTTCGGCTTGCAATGGCACGTCCGCAAGATACGCGCCTTCGATGAAGGGCGGCGGCGTTGCTGACAGGCTCGTTGAAAAGGAGACCTCGCCGCCCGCGATCGCGGCTTCCACGGCGCCATCGAAGCTGCTGTCAATGGCCGAGACCTCGGGAGGGAAATGGGCGAGGGCCTTCAGCAATTGGCGCGGGCGGAACGAAGCCATCCTGAGGTTGGCCGTAAACGCTTCTTGGCTCTCGAAGAGTGCGCTCGCTGAGAGCGCCCCCTCCCCTTGTTCGAGCGTTGCTTCTGCGGCGAATGGGAATGCCAAGTCATCTGCGGTTGCCGCAAGCCTCAGCGCCACAGGCGTATTGTCGAGGCCAAGCGTCAGGTCGACATCCGCCGTGCCGGTGTATTGTCCGTCGCGCCGGACGTCGAGTTCGGCCGAGAGCGACTGCAGCACGGAGAATGCCCCGGCATACCCGCGGTACTCGGGCGGCGTCCAGCGCAGGACATCATCGAACGTCCACTCGCTTAGGCTCGCCATTGCGGATGCCTGCCCCTCGGCCAGATTCTGCAGCGATGCAAAGCGCGCCTCGGCCGAAAGCAATTCTCTTGTTCCCTCGCGCACCGACAGCGTTACCGTCTCGTCGTCGATGCCGGTAGCAAGAGCAATGGGAAGTTCCGCAATGAGCGGCCCGCCGGCATGCCGCAAGCCGGATGCCTCGAGTTGGATGGCGGCCTCGCGCAAGCCGAGGGTCCCGGCGCCGCGCGTGCCTGCCAGGGCGGCTTGCTCAACGGCGAGCATGTCCCAACTGATCGGGATCTCCCCTATCCATGGCTGGAACGCCCGCGGCGGCGCAATGGCTGCGTCCTTTATCTTCAGGTTCCATGAGAAGGAGTCCCCTTCGATGAGCGGGGCCTGCAGCGAGCGCAGGGCGATCTCTGCATCGAGCTTGCTGTCAAATGCATCGACGCGAAAGGCCAGGTCCATGAAGGTCTCGGGCGAAGCCGCCATACCCAGTTGGAACTGGTTGAGGGCCACTTCACGTCCGCCGGGCAGCGTGATGATGGCGGACTCACTTGCTCCGGTGTCCTGGAAGATGCGCAGTTCGGCGATGGGAACGCCGCCTGGTCCATCGTACGATTCAACGACCACGTCGACGGCAGGTAGGCGCACCATGGCGCCGCTCATGCTGCCCTCTACAGCCATGTCCTGAACGACGGTCTTGCGCGGCAAGAGCCGTAAGAGGCCGTTCGCCTCTTCGAGTCCCGGAGCCGGACTGCCTCCCCCGCCTTGAGAGGCGCCCATGCGGGCAACGATGGCGGCGTTGTCGATTTCGAGCCTGGTCAGGGGCCGGTAGTTGGGCGGGCGCTCCTGACTGAAGACTGCGCGCCAATCAGGCTCGAGGGAAATGCGGCCGGCCTCGAAGGTGATGTCTCGAGCGGGGACAGACACGGCAACGCCCGATAGTTCGGCGGCATCAATAGAAAGGACAACCGCGGATGCAGTGATGTCCATGCCCGCAATACGCCCCCCCATCGCGAGGAGGCCCCGTTGCAGGTGTCCCGTCCACCAGGCGACAGCCATGAGCATAGCCGCGATTAGGCAAAGGGCGGCCAGATACCTCAGCCAGCGAAACCTTCGGCCACGCGTAGCCGCGGCCGGTTGCCGTTGGGGCTCGCTCATGCCGGTCTCATTCGGCCGTCGCAGGCCGATTCGCTTCGACGTATGCCGCGGCTTCAGGGGCTATATCTGTTGCGCCTTCGGGATCTTTCGCGCCTTCTTCTGAAACCACCTCGACATCGAGTTTGCCAATGATGGGAATGAGCTGCGCCTGCTCCAAGAGATCGCCCTCGGCGAGCTTGATGTGCGTGACATCGGCGCGCAATTGGTTGAAAGTTGGGTCGACATCCAGCCATTTTCCGACCCACACCTTTGCCCACTGGTGAAAGAAGAACCCCGGCTTCGGAGCATCGACGTAGACCAAGCCGGCGACAGCACGGGCGGGAATGCCGGCGGCGCGGGCCAAACCGATAAACAGAATGCTGTGTTCCGTGCAGTCGCCCGCGGGGTTTTCAAGGACCTCGAGCGCGTTGGTCAATTGCGCGCTAAAGGTCGAGCGCACGTTTTCGTACACCCAGGTCATAAGCTTTTCCGACGCGGCAAGGGTGTCGGTTTCCCCTTGCAGAATCTGATTGGCCTGATCGATCAGCCGCTGATCATCGCTCTGCACATAGAGCGTGGGTTCGGTCCACTGCAAGAGCGATGCGTCTTCAATGGGCAGCTGCGCGACCTCGAATCCCTCGAGCGGAACGAGATGCGCGGTAAATGCAAAATGGCCGCCCTGGGGCTGCAAGTATTGCCGTTCGTCGTTGAAGAGGTGGCGCTGGTTCAACGGGCCAAAAACGCGCAATTGCAGGCGTTCGCGCTGCCGGGGATTCTCGAGCGGGTCGTCGAGCAAGACGGCATTCGAGACGACCACGTCATGATTCTCGACTTCCTCGAGCGCTTCCTCTTTCGACTCGAGGCGCATTTCGATCATGCCCGCAACGATGTCTTCGTAGATGACGCCATCTTCGCGCACATAGGAGATGGTCTCCAGCGGCATGACATCCAGTACGGTCTGCACCTTGTAAACCTTGAACGTTTCACCATCGGCCGTGCGCTCTTCGACCCCCGCGATGCGGCTGACGCCGCCGACCTCCTGGCTGTAGATCGGCTCGAACAAACTGAAGCGCACTTCGTCGCCCGGCCGAGGGCTGCCCTGTACCAGCTCGACTTGCTTCAGCGCATCGCGCAGCGTTTCGTCCGGGCGGGGCAGCCGCGATTCTTGCTGAGCCCCGCCTATGTCGCTGCGGAACACGAGTTCTTCCCCTTCCACGGCCCCCACGAAGGTCTTCACCCCTTGCGGATCGTTGATGCGGGAGTTCAGCTGCTGCAGGTTGCCGTCTGGACCGTAGACCCGTTGGGTAAAGATGCGCATTTCCTGCGACATGCCGGCCATGTTGACTTTGAAACGCGCATCGTCCGTCAGGATGACGCCGCCATTCTCGTCGATTTCAAGCGACTGAACGGCATGGCCCGCCTTGGCCCCGCTGAAGTAAAGGCCATACCATTGGTCGCCTTCGAGCGCCTGAATCTGCAGGCCGTCAAGAGGGGCGGATTGCGGAGACGCTGAAGCGTTTTCGGCTTCCACCGGTTCGGCGGCGGCCAGGCCCGAGGCGCAGAGCAATAGTGCACATGCGGCAACGTTTGAGATGCTAGGGATCATGAGGTGTGGCTCCTTGGAAATGCACAGCATCCCGCATTTTATAGATTGCCGGGGGCCATGTATAGGCATGCACCGGCGCGTCCCGTGAGCGTGGTATGATAACGAGTGCCAGCAGGAGGATGCCGATTCATGCAAACCATTCTGGCCGCAGCCGACCACCTTGAGCGGGACAACCCCGTCCTTGTACACGCAACCGAGTTGGCCCGGGCGTTTGGAGCTACCTTGCACTGCGTTTACGTAGCGCAGGACGCGCCTGAGGCTGTGGGCTATTCCCCCGATACGCTGACCAACCGCGACCTGTTGCCGCACCGTCCGTTGGTCGATGAGGGGGCTATGGCGGCACTCCGCGAGAGTTTAGCGGCCGAAGGCATCGAGGCGCACGGCGAAGTCGTGAAGGGCACGACCGTGCGCGAAATCATTGCCGAAGCCAAGCGGCTGCAGGCCGACTGCATTGTCGTGGGCTCTCACCGCCACAGCCCGCTCTACGAACTGCTGCTCGGAAGCGTCCACGGCGGCGTCATCCACCACGCCCCCTGCCCCGTCTACGTCGTCCCGCAAGAGAACTCGTAAGCGCTCCTCGAGACAAAGCGCGGACTCCGGCAAGCCTGCCGCCATAGCAGCCGTACTGTAGAAGCGGGCGAGCGGATGCCCGGCTTCGCGCGCATGACGGGATGATGCGCAGGAACGGCGCGGGCGGCCCCTGAAGGCGCGCCTTGAGTGGTTGTTGGCGGCGGTGCACTCAAGACACGCCTTCAATAATCGGGCGTCATTTCGGGCACGGCTTTAGTCAGTATCGCCAAGTTGGCCTAAGGCTTCGAGCGTGTCGTTGATGTCGGTGACCAAGACGGCATAGGCGCGCGTGACGGGATGCTCTGAAGGATACGTCAGGAAATCAACGTGCCCGTCCAAATAGAGCGTGTTGGCCCCTCCTGGCAAATGGTTGAAGCCGTCGCGGGAAATGTCCACCCCTATCTGATCCCATATCACGGGCACGGTGCTTTGGGCCAGTGCGCTTGCAGCGGGGTTGTTGATGTCGGTGACGTAGAAGCGTTCGATGCCTTCGCGAAAGCGGAAGAGCGTGCGCTCGGGGGCATCCTCGCCGAAATCGAGGTCGATGTCGTAGGCCCTTTCCCCCACTTCCGGATTGGTGCGCTCCAAAAACGCGCCCGATAATGCGGGGAACGCGCGCGGGTTGGTTTGGGGAGGATTGGCATTGGCATCGGCGCCCGGCTCTACGGTGTGTTCTTCGAGGATAACCCACCCGAAGTACCCATAGTGTTCGGTGCTGGGCGCGCAGGGATCGATAGGATTGTCCGCGTTGTTGCCGAAGCGCCAGTCATTTTCCACTTGGTCAGGCGCGGAGGGACAGCGCAGGATTTCCAGGTCGGTAATGTACTCTGGAAACGTGTCCTGCACATCGAAGATGAAGTCGACGAGATTGGCGCCGTCACATGAGAGCGCGTCGAATTCGGCGGGCCCACCACCGTTGTCCGCGTCCCATGACGACCGGTTGGTCTTGATGGTTGGAAAGCGCTCGCCGCGTGCTTCGTTCGAATACATTTTGAACACCAGGCCTATCTGCTTGAGATTGTTCTGGCAGCTTGCCCTGCGGGCGGCCTCGCGTGCACGCGCCAGGGCTGGCAGCAGAATCGCCGCGAGAATGCCGATGATGGCGATGACGACCAAAAGTTCAATCAGCGTAAAACCGCGCACGTGCCGCATGAGGTCTTTATTCCTTTCGCTGCCGGGGCCTTGTGCCCACGCCACATTCCAAAGTACACAAACGCTCACGTGTATTCGCCGAAGGACAAGAAAAAAGTCAGTCGAGGGGATCGTTCACAGGGGGGGCGTTTTTTTGGACAATCTCATAAGCCCCGATATCGGGGTAGGGGCCTTGGGGACGGGGCGTGCGCACATGGTCATTGTACGGGGCGCCTTCTGCCGTGCCGGTATCGATGAGGGGAGAAGTGACCATGAGGGCGAGACGCCCCTCCCCGGGATTGACGAAGAGGGGCTCCACAGCAGGGTTGAAGTTTCCGGGGCCGCATCGTCCTTCAAACAATTCGCAGTAAGCCCCGGTTCTGCCTGATAGGGCCGTGCTCGCTTGAATGTTGCTATGGCGTACCAGCGGCATTTCAGGCGCGCTGCTCCCTTCATACACGCCATCAGGGGTGTTGCCCCAAATCAAGACATTGGTCATGGAGGTCCAGGCCGCTGCGCCGAGGTTGGCAAGCCCGCCGCCATAGGGCGTGGCGTCTTCGAAGCGCACCTGAGCGGCGTTGGCAGCTATGGTGCAATTGATGAGGGCAAGCGCGGAATGGTCTTGATTCGCGATGCCGCCGCCGAAGCCGGCTGAGGCCAAGTCGCTCTCGAGAACGCAGGCAGCCCTGTTTTGCCAGAAGACGCTGTTTACGATGGTGGGGCCGGCTCCGGCGCTTGCCGCCTCGCCTCTGACCGCCAGCCCGCCCCCGGCGCCGTTCGAGACGACATTGCCGCCGAAATAGGCCGCCTCGATATGCACCTGAGGGGAGGCCTTCAGCGCGGCGCCTCCGCCGGCATGCAGCGCAGTGTTCTCCCGCAGCATGGTATGGCGCAGGGTTCCGCTCGCTCTTTCGAGGTAAACGCCGCCGCCTTCCCGGCTGGTCTCGTTGTTCTCGATGGTGTTCTCAATGGAAACGATGCCCCCCTGCCGCACAAAGATTCCCCCGCCGGCGTGCGCGGCGGCATTGTCATGGATGCGGCAGCGGCGGATATCGGCACGATGGCCTTCGGCCGCGGCGCCGCCTCCCCACACGGCTCTATTGCCGCGAATGATGCAGCGATGCATGACGCCCACGACGTTTGCCACGCCGCCGCCAGACTGGGAGGCCTCGTTCTGGGTGATGACGCACCGGGAGATGATCCCCTCGAAACCATTCCCATGAATGCCCCCGCCGTTTTCCGCGAGTCCGTTGCGGATGGTGAAGCCGCTGAGCGCAGCGGTGGGCGCTTCGTTTCCCGCGAACGTGACCACGGGCCCAGCCCGGTTTCCATCGATGATGGTCTTGGCGACGCAGCCATCGTCTTGCGGATTCATCGAACGCACCACGATGTCTTTGCCCAGGAAGTGGATGTTTTCGTGGTAGACCCCCGGTTCGACCTCGATTACGGCGCCGTTTTCCGCATCACGAATGGCCGCTTGAATCGATCGATAGCGCCTGCCGGGACCGGCAATCACGAAGTCCGGAGGTGGAGTAACCGTCAGCTCGGCATAGTCAAAAGCGATGTAGGGGTCGATTGCATGGGGATTCTTGTGAACGAGATTGACGTCGAGCTGGATGTGATACTGAGCGCGCTCAGGCCGGAAGCGAGCCAATTCATCGAAGGTGAAGAAGCGGCTGAGGGGGATCGTGCACCGCTCGACCAGGCCATCGCGGTTGGGCATATCGTGCGCGGCGAGCGGCACGGCGGCCGGCTCGCCCCCGTGCGCCCGCAATTCAACCGTGACGGAACCAATCTCATGATCCGCATGAACGATGTGCAGAAACAATTCCGCGCCGCCGGCATCGAAGTTGTCCGTCCATTTCCATTTGCCGTCTACCGTGCGTACAACCTTTTGCGGCACGGCGAAATCAAAAACGAATGTCGCGCGCGAGGGGTCTTCCCTGGGCCGGAGGACATCGGCATAGGGCGGTTCGCCCGAGCACCAGGCATCTGGCTGGGGCGGCGTTTCATCAATACTGGCAGGATTGTCGAAGGGGGCATGCGGAAAGCCAACGGCAGCGGCATCCAGCGCAAACGGCAAATCGCCCGGCGCTAGCCCCGGGTAGCTTTGGCGCATGCTCAGGGACAGGGTCAGGTCGGTGAACGAGGCCCCGGCACACTGAACGTCCTCGCAGGAATAGCGCGTGGCGTCCGCCGCGCCGGTGACGAAACCATCGTGCCGCTCTTCGACGCGGAGATCCCAATCATCAGAGACCCAATCATGAAACCCCGGCCCATTGCCTTCATCGCTGAAGTTATGCCAGTTCACAAACCTGCGCGCCGCAGACCCGCACGCTGGCGCTGGACAGGAATAGATGCAACGCTGATTCACATCGGGCAAGTAATCGAGCCGCGCAAGAATGCCCTTTCCATCGCGGTTGAAGGGCCGCAAACAGCCGGACGTGCACGGATGAACATCGCAGCAAGCGAGATTCGAGGAACGGTAGGGCTCTCCCATCGGTCCCGGCTCGTTGAGCAGCCGGTACTGGGGCGTCGGTTCCTCGGCGTTCCCATGGCCGCCCCAGCCGAAGCCGTCTTTATCCCCAATGACGATGGTTTCGAATGGGCAGCCAGTCAACAGGGCGGCAGCCAGCGCCATCAGCCCAGCATGAAGCAGCCAGCGGCTTAAAGCCATCGCACCCTCTCCCTCAGCATACTGGTCTCATGGGTTTCACCATACGCCTTTCAGGCGCGGTTCGCACCCGTTCGCGATCGTGGCGGCCGGTGCGGCATGCTTTTCAGGCGTACCTGAACGCGCATGCACTGGGGGTTGCCGCGAGGGGAGTTCGAAAACAGCCGCATGCCTTCTTCAACTACGAATCCAGACGTGTCAATCGCCGTCATGGACACGCCTACGGAAGAAGTGCGATCGACGCTGGAGTCAATCGCCGGACTGCTTCATGAGGCGGGCGCCACGATCGAGTTCCTCGCCGTCCACGCGGCGGCCGGCGCGGACGATTCCTTTGAGCCGGTGAGGGGCGCCGCGGTTCGTCCAGTGCGCGCGGCTTCCAATCTTTATGGCGGCCATTTGCGGGCGGCAGTGCAGGCTGCACGGGGGCAATGGCTCGTGACGCTGGATCATCCCACGCCGGATGACGCGCCGCTGGTGTTCGCGTTTTGGCACCGGCGGCAGGAGGCCGATGTGCTGATCGCCTCGCGGTACGTCTGGGGCGGTTCCGCCGTCATGCCCTTTATGCGGCAGGTGCTCAGCCGGGGGCTCAACCGGCTCTACCGCTGGGCGCTCGATGTGCCGGTGCACGACCTCAGCAGCGATCGCCGCATGTACCGGACACGCGTCATTCAGCAGCTTGCGATCGAACATGACGACTTCGAGGTGCTCATGGAGGTGCTGCTCAAATTCATGTCGAAGGGCGGGCGGGTGCTCGAGGTGCCGTGGCATTTCCAGTCGGAGCATTACCGCCAGCGCCCCAACACGGCCCTGCGGCTCATCACCTCGAGCCTGGCCACGCTGCGCCAGATGCACTATCTGCGCAATGGCATCGCCTTCGCGGACTACGACTACCGGGCCTATGACAGCCGCATCTGGTTTCAGCGTTATTGGCAGCGAAAGCGGTTCCAAATCATCCGCGCGTATACGCGCAATCAGGGCTTCACGCTGGACGCGGGCTGCGGCACCAGCCGCATCATTACGACGCGGCCCGACATGATCGCGCTCGACTTCAACTTCGGGCGGCTGCGGTACATTCGCAAGTCGAATCCGCGGCGGGTGCACGGCTCCATCTCCCAGCTGCCGTTTCCGGATGCATGCTTCGATTGCGTGGTGACCTCGCAGGTCATCGAGCACATTCCCGAGCGCAACGGCATCGAAGAGTGCGCGCGCGTGCTCAAGCCCGGCGGCACGCTCGTGGCCGGCACCCCCGACTACGGGCGGCCCTGGTGGCCCATGATCGAGAAGGTGTACGACTTCGTGAAGCCCACGGGCTATGCCGAAGAACACATCACCCACTACACGCTGCAAATGCTCATCGGCGAAATCGTCACGAACGGTTGCACCGTCATCGACTACAAATACATCTGCGGCGGGGAATTGATTGTATGCGCGCGCAAGAAAGAACCAGAGATTGAGCCCGAAGACGTCAGGGGCGCGGAGCAAGATCCTTCCATGCGCGCCTAGCCGGGCGCGTCGTATTGCCTCGCTTTCAGTCCGCCGCATATACTCGACGCATGCTGTTCCGTATCATAAACGCCATCATTGAAACCGTGAGGCCGAGTCCATTGCGCGAGATTGCATCCGAATCCGATTGGCACGAAGTGGTCGACAAATCCAAGGAAGCGCCGGTATTCGTGTTTAAGCACAGCACGGCGTGCCCGATAAGTGCTGGGGCGCACCGGCAGGTGACGCAATACGATGGGGAACACGACGTGGTGATGGTAAAGGTCATCGAATCGCGGCCGCTCTCGAACAAGGTCGCCGAGGTCACCGGCATCCCTCACGCCTCCCCGCAGGTCATCCTCCTCAAGGATGGTCAACCCGCCTGGAACACGTCGCACGGAAAGATAACGGCCGAGGCCATGAAGGAAGCTGCCAACTAGACATCAAAAAAGGCCGCCCGTGATACTGCCACGGACGGCCCTGCATGCTTGGTTACGGGCGCGCTATTCGGCGGCTTCCAATTTCGCCAGATACATCGCCGGGTTGGCCTTTACCTTGCTGGCGCAATTGCCGCAGCACGTCTCGATCAAGCGGTTTGCAATGACGAATTGATACGCGCCGCCGCCCAGGTCTGTGCCAGCGACTGGGCATTCTTTAAGCGGGTAGTCCGCTTCCTGCGCCTCGATCACGGCTTGATCAAGCTCAGCAATCTTCTCGGCGGCATCTTCCTGAAAGCCGTTCTTGCACATGTTGCAGCAGAACATCACGAGCCGGTTGTTGTAGACCATGCTGACGGGACCGCCCATCGAGTCCAGCGCCTCGCCGCTGACGAGGCAGGTGTCCAGCGGATACACCGGCTTCTGGTCTTCGGTCATGGCCTCATCGATTTTCGCGAAGTAAGCGGCTTGATCAGCCTCGAACTTGGCGGGGCAACCGGCGCAGCAAAACTTCACTTCGCGTCCATCAAATACTTTGGTGACGGCCCCTTCACTCAACTCCGCGCCCGAGACAGGACACGCCGGCAATGAATAAGGGTCGCCAGCGGAAGCGGCTTGAACGCCCATGCCGAAGCCAATGCCCAACAACAACAAGGCGGCGCCGGCGCCGGCGCAAAATCCGGTTATAAGACCCACGGTGCTCTTCATGCTCCACCTCCTATGGTTCGAAGCCCCTCTGTCTACACGGGCTGCAACAGACGATAGCACAGATTTATGCGTTTGGCGCGTCCTCGAGCCTCGCGCCTCTTGACAGGCTGGCGCGTCCAGGGTATACCTACCGTTCGTTAGGCAGGAACAAGAAACGGGTAAGGGAGGTCTCATGGAGCTGACGCACGACATTTGGCAGGAGGTCCGAAAGGAATGGCGCAAGTGTTTGCCCATTGCCTCGGTCGCGACCGTCTCTGAAGATGGCATTCCGCATCTTGCGCCGGTGGGCTCGCTGCTGCTGAACGACGACATGACAGGCTTCTTTTTTCAGATTTTCCTGAATCAGAGCGGCCAGAACCTGGAGAACAATGCCTCGCTTTGCGCGATGTGGGTCAAATCGAGTCCGGCGTTCTGGCTTAAGTCTCTGTGGCGTGGGGAGTTCGACAGCCCCCCGGCCTTGCGCCTGGTGGGGAGCGCCGGGCAGAGGCGCGCATCCACCGAGCGCGAGCGCCAGCGCTGGCTCAAGCGCGTGCGCATGGTGCGAAGACTGAAGGGGCATGACAAATTGTGGGGGTCGCTCAACTATGTGCGTGAAGTGCGGTTCGAGCGCGTGGTACCCGTACGCATCGGCAGCATGACAAAAAAGGACTGGCCTATCCGGACGCCGCAGCATTCGCCGTAGTGAGGTCGATATTTCGAGCTTTGACAGTCCGCAAGTCTGGCATAATGCGGTTGTCAGAAGCGCCAAATAGTTCTATACTGCCCGTTAGAAAAGGCCACTGGTTTAGCGTTAGTCGGGATTTGCGGGAACGAGCATGACGCCTTATGACGTATGCGCCATGAGCCGCGCGGCACAAGCCGTTGCGGCCCGGCTGGTAAAGGCAAATGTTCGGCTGCACAATGAATCCGTGCTGACGCAGGATAGCCCGGTGGTGATCGCTCCCGCGGCCGAGACACGTCTTGACGCGTTGCTCCTCGGAACGCTCCTTCCGCAGCGGCTCGGCCGAACCCTCAACATTGCTGCTCCCAGAGCTTTTTTTCGTGGGCGTATCGGCCGGTGGCTGCGCGGCAACGCCGTGGATTTTCCTGAAGGCAGCGCTGAAGACGATGCCGCTGCGCCAGCGCTCCCCCTCCCTGGAGACGTGTGGCTTGTCCCGACGGGCCGGCCATTCCGGCGGGGTCTTCTTGGCTACGACACGGAGATGCACGACGATTTGCCGATGCCAGGCAGGCCGGGTGCGAGACCGGTTTTTTAACCAACGGGCTGCTGCTGAGCGAAGAAAAATTAGGCCGGATTCTGGAAGCCGGCCTCAACTGGATTTGCATTTCCATCGACGGCGCCGATGCGCAGATGTACAACAAAATCCGGGTCGGCTCCGATTTTGAGCGGGTCTGCGAAAACACGGCCCATATTGCCCGGCTGCGGATCGGCAACGCGCCGAAAATCATGATCAACTTTGTTTTGATGGACATCAACTTTCACCAGGCGGAGGCGATTGTGCGCTTGGCGGCGCGACTGGGCGTGGATC
>CAZLBS010000035.1:0-11963 GCA_964557505.1 uncultured Nitrospiraceae bacterium
ACGAGCGGGAACCGTTCGGGATGACGGTGCTGGCCATCAAGCTGAGCGCTTCGGTGAATGGGGTGAGCAAGCTGCACGGGGAAGTGGCGCGGGGCATGTGGAACCGGACGTTCCGCGGGGAGCCGGAAGTCGAGGTGCCCATCACCTCGATTACCAACGGGGTGCACATCAGCACCTTCATCTCGCGCGAGATGGGCATGCTGTACGACCGGTATTTGGGACCGCGCTGGCGCTCGGACATGACGGACCATGAGATTTGGAAGGCCATCGACACGGTGCCGGACGGCGAGTTGTGGCGCACGCATGAGCTGCGGCGGGAGCGGCTCGTCAATTTTGCCCGGCACCGGCTGGCCGGGCAGGTGCGCCGCCGCGGGGGCTCTCCGGCCGAAATCGACAGCGCGCTCGAAGTGCTTGATCCGGAGGTGTTGACCATCGGCTTTGCGCGCCGCTTCGCCACCTACAAGCGGGCCAATCTCTTTTTGTACAACCCGGAGCGCTTCCTCCGAATTCTGTGCAAGAAGGATTGCCCGATTCAGCTGATCATCTCGGGCAAGGCGCATCCGCAAGACAATCAGGGCAAGGAACTGATCCGGCGGATCGTCCACTTCACGAAAGAGCACGATCTGCGCATGCACATCGTCTTCCTGGAAGACTACGACATGAACATTGCGCGCTATATGGTGCAGGGCGTCGACTGCTGGCTGAACACGCCGCGGCGTCCGATGGAAGCCAGCGGCACAAGCGGCATGAAGGCTTCTGCCAACGGGGCGCTCAACATCAGCATTTCCGATGGCTGGTGGGTTGAGGCCGAGACGCTGGCCCATAATGGGTGGACCATCGGCAGCGGCGAGACGTATCCGGAACAGGACGAGCAGGACTACTTCGATAGCGAGTCTCTTTACGATTTGCTGGAGGATGAAATCGCACCGCTGTTCTACGACCGCGGACGCGATGGCGTGCCGCGGCAATGGGTCAACCGAATGAAGAACGCCATTCGTACCATTTCGCCGCATTTCAACACCCACCGCATGGTGCAGGAATATGCGGACCGCTTCTACGCGCCCGCGACGGTGCGGCGGGATAAGCTGCGTGCCGGCGACCGGGCCGGTTCACGGGCGCTAACGGATTGGAAGCACCGGGTCCGCTCGCACTGGAGCGAAGTGAAGGTTGAACAGATCGAGCACGGCGACACGCTCGACTTGGCGTATGGCAGCAATTTGCCTGTCACCGCCACCATTGACCTGGGCAAAGTGCTCACGGAGAAGGATGTCAGCGTCGAGCTGTATAGCGGGCACGTCGATTCGCACGGCCGCATTCCGAAAGGGAAGGCGATCCCGATGCAGTTCGCCGACAAGAAGGGGAACGCGCATTACAGGTTTAAGGGCGAAATCCCCTGCGACGAGACGGGGCAGTTGGGATTCATGGTGCGCGTCTTGCCGAGCCACGAAGATCTCGCGCAGAAGCATGAGACGGGCCTGATTACCTGGGGCTAGGGCGGGAATCAAGATTGGACGATTACGCATCGGAGACCACCTCGCCGCAAGACGCCAGCACGGAAAGTGCGCCGCCGGAGACGAATGGCGCAGGGGGAACGGGGCCAGTCCCGCGCCGGCATGAGGCCAATGGCGAGCACGTGACGGCCGAAAGCGGCAGTGTTGATAGCGGGCCCGCCGACGATGCGGGGGCCGATGAGGATGACTTCGAGCCGATTGAAGAATCCCTCGGACGCGACGGGACCAAGCTGGCGTTGCACGCGTTGCTGTTTGCGTCCGACCGCCCGTTAAGCGCCGAGCGCCTCGCAGGCGCCCTCAACGACGCCGACCGCGAAATGGTGGCCATGCTGCTCGGCGAATTGAAAGCGGATGTCGAAAACGCCCCCCTCCCCTACGAGTTGCGCGAGATTGCCGGAGGGTATCAGTTCGTCACCAAGGCGAGTTACGGCCCATACATTCGCCGCATGCTGCAGGTAAAGAAGAGCAACAAGCTTTCGAAGGCGGCTCTCGAGACGCTTGCAATCCTCGCCTATAAACAGCCGGTTACCCGGGCGGAAATCGAGGCGATACGGGGCGTCAGCGTAGCGCATAGTTTCGACATTCTTTTGGAGCGGCGGCTGATCAAGGTCAGCGGGGTCGCGGAGTCGCCGGGCCGGCCGAAACTGTACCGCACGACCGAAGAGTTCTTGGTCGTCTTTGGGCTGAAGAGCCTGAAGGATCTGCCGAGCATCGAAGAACTGCGCGAGATGAACTAGGGCATCGAGCGGTGCCTGCGCCACCAGAAGAGCGGGCGCGCGTTCGCCTCCACAAGCACTTGGCGGCCTGTGGCGTGGCATCGCGCCGGGCATGCGAAACCTTGATCCGGCGCGGGCGTGTGACGGTGAATGGGCAGGTTGCGCATCTCGGCGAGCACGTCGACCCTGTTCTGGACGAGATTCTTGTTGATGGCGCAGCGGTTTCCCAGCCGGCCGTCCACACATACCTTGTGATGAACAAACCGCCCGGCGTGGTGACGACCGTGCGAGACACGCATGGGCGGCAGACCGTTCTCGATTTGCTCGAAGGTATCGGCGCACGCGTCTATCCTGTTGGGAGGCTGGACATCGACACGGAGGGCGTGCTGCTGCTCACCGATGATGGCGAACTGGCCCACCGCCTGACGCACCCCCGCTACGAGGTGTTCAAGACCTATCAGGCTGAAGTCCGGGGGCTGGTCTCGAAAGCAGCGCTCGAAACGCTTGAGCGCGGCGTCGCGCTTGAAGAGGGCATGACGGCCCCGGCCAAAGCGACGGTGCTCAAGCGCGGCAAGCAGCTATCGATGCTGGAATTGAGGCTGCACGAAGGGCGCAAACGCGAAGTTAAGCGCATGTGCGCGGCAGTGGGTCATCCTGTTCGGCGGCTGTGGCGCACAGCCTTTGCGGGCATTACGGCTCGCAACCTTCCGCCCGGCAAGTGGCGGCGGCTTCGTGAGGCTGAGGTCGCGCGGCTAAAACGTATGACAGGGCTTTTATAGCGTGCGACCTATCTATTGCATTCTATAACTGCGGCAGTTCTCCGCAGAAACATCTGCCAAACCAGTCATTCGGGCGCATTTTTTACATCTGCTTCGGGCCGTTGGTGGTATACTGAACTTAATTTATTGGTCTGATTCGAATCACATCACTTCTTGACATCGGCCCGCCACAGGCCGGGAAAGGGGGATCGGACCATGCGCATCAACCGCTTTTGCAGGGCCTTCACGCTTATCGAGTTGCTGGTGGTGATCAGCATCATCGGCATATTGGCATCGCTGCTGTTGCCTGCCCTGGCGCGGGCACGAGAGGCAGCCAAACGCACATCTTGCGCGGCCAATCTCAAGCAGATGGGTCTCGTGTTTCTGATGTTTGCCGGCGAAAACGGCGATATGCTGCCGCCTGGGGCGCCCAATCAATACTGGGGCGATCCGGCCTATGGCTATGGCAACAACGGGGACGCCTTCCTTGACGGCAACTACCCCTTCACGCTGCTGCGCAACAATCTGACCTTTGATGCGCGCACGGTGTACCCGGAGTATCTGACCGACATCCGGGTGCTGGTATGCCCCTCAGCACTGGTATCCGGCCGGGTAGACGAGGAGTTGTGGTATCACGATGAAACATTCGCGCCCAGCCGCATCGACCCGCAGGCGTTCGATGGCTTTAATGAAGCGTACCGCCGCCGCCTGGCGCGCGTGCTGGGGGCGCGCCCGGATTGGGAATGCGTTACCAGCCAAATGTACGCCTACGTCCCGTACGCCATCGTGACGGAAGAGCAGGCGCTGTACCTCGTCAACGAAATTGCGCGGCGTATGTACATCGGGGAAACGGCGTTTATGGATGAGGATCTGAAGCTTGATCCAGACGACTACGACGAAAGTTTCGCTTCCCCGGACGGGACGACGTACTTCGGAACAGACGAGACCTATGGCCCGGCTCCAGGCGGCTCGTGGACGTTTCGCAGGCAGCGCATTGCCATTTGCCGGCAGTTCGTCTGGGACATCAACAATCCTGCCGCCGATGCAAAGGCCGATTCGGAAATTCCGGTGATGTTCGATGGCGCGTCGACCGAAGGCCGGGTGACGTTCAACCACTTTCCACTCGGGGGCAACGTGCTGTACTTGGATGGCCATGTGGACTTCATGGGCTACGACCCGCTCGATACGGCGGTTTACGATCCGGCGCAGGGCCAATACGACCTCATTACGCCGCGTCTGGCGCCGTACGCGCCCCGGCTGCTGGAGTTTATGCGGGCGAATGTTTTCGACAACAGCACGCTGATGAACATTCCGCCTTGGTGCGCGAACCGGCTGCCCGAAACCGAATTCGAGCCGCGATACCGCTACTACCCCGATGATCCACTTTACGACGAATTGGATTTCTCCGCGCTCGAGTAGTGCCGGACCATCTGGAGCCGGCACGTGCACAACGCGTCACTGAGGACAACAGTCATGCATAGGGAATCGAAACAACAATCCCGGCCCCCGGATGAGTTCGAATGGGGAATGACGATGATGGATGATCCCGCGGCCGCGCCATCTGATGGGCGGCCTCATCATCACCACCACGGACATGAAGAGGAGCGCGGGCGGCGGCCTGATGAAGAAGCAGAAGCCAAACCTGAAGATGATGCAGGGCTCACGCAAAGCGTCCGCCAACCCCCTGCCGCGTGGAAGCTTAGTCTGGGGGCAGGCATCGTCTCCTTGGCCGTCTCAGAAGTGCTGATGGCAGTACCGGGGACAGGACGCATTGACGTGGGCGGCGGCCAAGCATTTTCCACCGCGCTTGTGCTGCTGATCGTGCCGGTCATCGGACTATTTTGGGGGATGGCGGCGCTCTTCACGGCACGGTATGTGTCTGAGCAACTCCGGGCGCTGGGCTGTGTGTGCTTGGCCATGATTGCGGCGGGCATGATGTTTTGGGCGGCTACGGTGGATCCCGCCGGCGAGGCGCGGCGGGCCCTCGACGAGCCGATGCGCGCGAGAGAGAGCCTGACTGAAGAGGAACTCGCGGTATGGCGGCAGCAACAATTGACAGGCGGCAGTCCGCCTACACCTGAGGAATGATGGCGGCAGCGCCAGCGGGATGAGTCTTGTATCCGGAGGCGTTATGCTATGCGGCGGGCGGCAACCGCGCCTCCAGCTTCCGTTTAGGCTCGTCACCTGTAAGGGCACGCATTCCCGTTGGCATTTGTCGCCGGACCGATACTCTACGCGCTTGGGGCAGACGCAGAGAGAACCCGTCTGACTGCCCTTGTGGTGACGGATAATCCTTCGCCCCCGGGCAGTTTGGCCCCGGCGGGCGCGGGGGCCGTCCTTCCAGAGCTGCTGGCGGAATGTGCCGGGGGCCGCTTCTGGCGGTATGTCTTCACATTGCCGGCCCGGGCAGATGCCAGCTATGTCCTCGAAGGGGAGGAATACGGCGTTGCCGCTGCATTGAGCGGGGACGTCCGCATTGCTTATGTGTCGTGCAATGGGCAAGAGCATGGCGATGCCCAACGCGACAATGCCGAACGCAATGTCCTCTGGCGCATGCTGCACGAGCGGCATGACAAGAGGCCCTATCATCTCCTCCTGCATGGGGGCGATCAGCTGTATGCGGATGAAGCCAAATATGCCCACCCGGAGCTGAAGCGATGGGCTGGCCTGCCCATGCAGAAAAAGGGCGAGGCGCCTTTCACCGCCGAGATGCGCGACGCCGTCGAGCGGTATTTCTTCGAGCGGTACCGCGACTTGAATACGGCGCCTTCCGTAGCGCATCTCTGCGCTCGCGTGCCGTCGCTCATGATGTGGGACGACCACGACATCATGGATGGCTGGGGCAGCCACTACCTCGAGATGCTTGAAAGCCCCTGTGCGAGAGGCATCTTCGAAGTGGCGCGGCGCATGTTTGCGCTCTGGCAATTGGGTTGCAATCTGGACGAAAGGTCCCCGATTTGCGTCAATGGCTCCTCCCCGCACTTTTCTTGGCAGGCGCGCTTTCCCGAGTTTTCCATCATCGCCCCAGACCTTCGCTCGACGCGCAAGCCTGACCAAGTGATGAGCGAGGATTCCTGGGAGCATTTCATCCGTGTGCTGAACGAGACGCCTGACGGAGAGCCCGTCGTTCTCATGTCGAGCGTGCCGGCGCTTGGTCCGCGCCTGAGCTTGGTCGAATCGTTCTTGCGGTACTTGCCTGGGCTGCAGAAATATGAAGACGACTTGCGCGACCAGTGGCAGAGCCGTGCCCACCGCGTCGAGTGGCGGCGTTTGCTTTCCCTTCTCGAGGAGCGGCGCGAGCGCCACGGAAACTCCATTACGATCGTATCGGGCGAGATTCACATGGCGACGCGCGGGACGATGCGATGCGGCAATGGCGGCGTGCTGCACCAGTTGGTTTCGAGCGGCATCACTCATACGCCGCCGCCCAGCATTTTCGCCCGCGTATTGGGACTGCTTGCCTCATTTGGCGAAGACCCGCTAAAGGGCCGTCCCATCGAGCTGCACCCGCTCCCCGGCGCCAAGCGCATTTACACGATCGAGCGCAACGCGCTCGAGCTTCGGCGTGAAGGCGGCCTGTGGAACGCCGCATGGCTCCGCGAGCACAGCGGCGAGACGCCCGCGCTTCAACTCACGTAATAGACGGAACCGGTACCGCGTACGCGCTGCACCTTAACCTGAGCCAAGAAACTGTTTCGGCAGGGTATCCGCCTGCGGTTCAGACGACGCGCATGCTGCTGATGACCTCGCTCTCATAGGCCTTTTGCGCAAAGCGCGCGAGCAGCATTCGATCTTCGTTGGTACATGTCAGAGCGCCGTTGAGGATGGCGATGTTTCGGTCGAGATCTTCCGGCAGCGACAAGCCGATGACCAGGAGGTCGAGCCGTTCGTCCTCGAGCGCCCAGCGAATGGCTGCCCCTGGGAGCTTTTCACGCGTCTCCGCTTCGACCCCGGGCACGAGGTTTTTCGCGTTGTGCCCGAATACGACGGCGCCCATGACCTTCATGGCGCAGATGCCCATGTCCAGTTCGTGCGCCTTTGACAGGCACATTTCCTGGTATTCGAGCTGCGCTTGTGAATGGAGCGTATTGAAGCCCTTGCGGATGTAGCCATGCTGAATGAGCAAGGTGTCGAGACGCCCCGATTCGATTAATTGCAGCATCTTCTCGAAGCGGGAATGACCGGTAAGCCCAATGAAGCGGAACAAGCCTTCATCCCGCATGGTCTCGAGTTCATCGACAATGGCGAACAAGTCTTCCATTGGCAGGCGCTCGATCATGGGCCCGTGCAGTTGCATGCAGTCGATGCGGTCCATGCCGAGTTGCTCGAGCGATTGCTCGACGCTCCGGCGCACGTGCCGCGGCGAGCCGACGAGCACCTTGCTGTTGATGTAGACATCGTCCTGCACATCGCGCAGGGCTTCGCCCGTCACCTTTTCACTGTCGCCATAGATGCGGGCCGTGTCGAAATAGCGCACGCCCTTCTCATAGGCCAGCCGCACCATCTCGACGCGCTTGTCGAATCCGCCATGCCACACGCCGTACGCGTCTTCATGATTGTCGCCCCAGGAAGCGCCGCCGCTCGCCAGCACCGGAAACGAATGACCGGTCTTGCCGAACGCCCGCACTGGCATCACGCCCGGCTTCGATATGTCCTTCATCGCCGGGCGGGCCGCCGACGCTTCCCGGCCAGCACCGCCGCCAACGGCCAATACCCCCGAGGCCAACCCCGCCTTCAAAAACGCCCGCCGTTGCATGTGGTCCATGATGCTGCTCCCGGCTACTTCCCTATCGTTGCGTGAGAATGGAGTATAGCAAGTCTGCCCGCGCGCGGCCCCGCCGACCTTCTCCAAACTGCGCTCAACGGCGTAAGGCGTCCTGCTGTGCGAGATTCAGTTTCCGAACGTCAATCCATCCATGAATGCCAGGGCTCCTCTGGCCGAATCGAGTGTTTTCCCAGAGCGTTGACCGAGCGCTCTCAGTCATCATCGAGGTCCGTTTGCGAGGTGCGCAAAATCAGCCGGCAGCGGTAAGGATTGCGAACGGCGGATTTTTCCACCGAGTCAAGCGGGCGGGCAAAGTGGTCCTCGCGTTCAAGCTTGGATTGGAGGGAATCGAAGGCATCCCACGTGGCGCCATCGATCGCGTCGAGCAGAAAGCCGAGGCCGCTGCCGGAGCGGCCACTTTTGCAGCAGGCTTTGATGAAGTCGTGGCCGAATTGGACGTGAACGGCCCTGGCCACTGACGCGCTACAGATCGTGTGCGTTGGGGTTTAGCCTACCCCGCTGTGATGCGCATTTCGACTGGCGCCGCCTGATTCTCCCATTCGAGCCACAGGGTCTTGCTGGCTTCATCGTACTCGATGCGCATCGGGATTTCGGGTTGGGTCGTGATGGTGACAGGTGGCGATTGAAGGAGCACGCGCGCGCGTGCGGTGATGCCAAGCGGCCCGCGCGTGGTGAAAGCGAGGGTGTTGCCGCTGCGGCGGGATTCGATGAGGCGTGCTGCGGCGGCAGGGACATCCAGTCCCAGATTCGCCGCACGTTCCAGGTCGACGAACACGGCGCGTTGCCCCGGCTCGAGCACGGGGTTCGTGATTACACGCAGCATTGAATCGAACAGGTTGATGTATTGGCCATTTAGCGTCAGCGCTTGCTCGTCTTCGATCTCGTCGAACACGGACACGATGGCAAAGGGTCCGCGATCGAGCCGCACGTAGTGCTGCGTTTCGAGATCCATCTTCTCGCGGACCATGTTGAGCAGCGCATCGGCTCCGCCGCGCTCATTGGCGAGGGCATCCGCACGGCGATCATGCACGCGGACGAAGCCCTGCCCGAGCGGTTTTGGCTCATGGCAGGCGTCTTCCCCCACACCCAGTGTTTCGAGGAGGGCGTCGCGGGCGGTGCGGTCTGTCTGCCCGTTGCCGTTCCACCATTCGGCGACATGATGATACGGGTCGGTATTGTCGCCGATGTAGATGAGGCGCCCGCCGCCCTCGACCCAAGCCTTGATCGCATCGTGATAGTCTGGCTTCAGCGGCTTCTGATGCTCATAGCTGAGCAGCAAGACGCGAATGCCGTCCAAGGCTTCGGGTACGTTCTCAAGCTGCACGAGCTTGACCGGCACACCGTGTTTCAAAAGCGGGAGTGCCTGTCCGTACAGGCTGCCCAGGTGCGGGTCGCTCGGGTTTGGCTGAGCGCGCTGAAACATCATGGAATCGGACACGGCGACGCCGATGCCTTCCGTGCCCGCATCCCAGGTAACGTCCTGCTCGCCGGTGATGTGATTGAGGGCGTTGATGACCACCAACACCTGCGTGGCGTATTCATCTGGTATGTCGACACGCGGGCCTGACTCAATGTCTTGGTCCGTCAGGGGATACTCGCCGCGGAAAATGCGGTTTGGCCAAGGCATGACCTCGAAATCGGCGACCTCCGGGTGCAGCAGCGAGGCGGTGATGGTTGCCTCGTAATTGCGCTTGTAGTCTTCCCAGCTGCGCCAGGGGTTGTCTTCGATGGGGTCGGCGAGAAACCAGACGCGCCGGCCCGTAGGACGCGTCATGGCTGTCATCTGGGCATATTCTAGATAGGCCGTCTCGAACGTGCGTTCGCGCGCCCGGCCGTTGTAGCGGTTGTGCGTGCGGGCAGTCCCCGTCCACACCTGCGCGATGTAACCGTCCATTGTGGGGATGTCCGTGAGCCGCGTGAATGGGCTCACGATGCGCCACTGGGCATAGTTGACGAGGCTGTGCGTAGGCACATGCACATCGATGCTCAGGCCCTTCTCGGCTGCTTTGGCATCAATGTGATTCATGACGTCACGCAGGGCCTCGAAATACAGCTCATACTTGAGACGGCTCGCGCGGTACTGCGTGGCGGGCGAGGTATCGGGCGGCTGCCATGGCTCGCCGAAGCGATCCTGCCAAATGCGTTTGAAGCCTTCTGACCATCCCGTGTTCGCCCAGAATTCAGGCTCTTCGAGGAAGATGTGCTCGACGCCTTCCTGAATAGCGGGTTCGATGTGCTGCTGAATAAAGGCGACATATGCAGGGGTGGGCACGTTGTAGCCGACGGTGCTGCTGTTCCCGTGCATGCGCACCGTGCCGTCTTTCGTCGTCTGGATTTCCTCGACTTTGAGGCGGCCATCCTGCATGTAATAGTCGCCGTAGCGGCCCCAAGAGATGCCGGTCATCATGCCAAGCGTGTAGCCCTGTGCACGCCAACTGTCGAGCCGTACCTGAAATGATGGATTGACCCCATAGACGATGGCCATATCGGACTGTAGATCGAGTTCCGGCGACCACGGCGCGGACGTTTGGAATGAGGTGCTATCGGGCTGTGCGAAGGCAGTGCCCGCGGAAAGCATTAGGGCAAGCAGGAGCGTACGCATTGTGATTGGTCATGCCTCGCCGTCGAAGGGAGGTGCAATCCAGAGGGCCTTGGTATACGCGAGGTGCATGCCGGCGCGCTGCAAATTGCGGAAGCTCGCCGAACCAAACCACGCCTGACTCACGCTGAGGTCGCATCCGGCTTCGGCGGCATCGTTCAGGCGGCGGCAGACCAGCGCGAAATGGCAGCCTGTGCCTCGGAAAGTCGGCATCGTCGCGGCGGATGAAAGCGACGCGACGCCGTCCTCAATGAACATGCATGCAACCGACGCGGGCTGTCCATCGACCACAGCCATATAGCGCCGCCAACCTTCGCCTTCATACTCGATGGCCACGTCTTCCCAAATATCTTGCCGCGTGGCGACGGGCCGGTTATAGCCTTCGAGATAGACGTCGGCAAACACTTGCCGCTCTTCGAGCGCAATTTCATGCACCTCGACGCCCGGGCAGGGAACCGGCGGCAGCGCCTTGGCCATGCTGCAAAACACTGCGCCGAATTCGTTTTGCATGTAGCCGTGCTCGGCCCACCAGCGCATCACATCAGGGACGGCCATGCCTGGGGCCATGTCAATGCGGCAGCGAATGCCCGCCTCTCGAAACCATCGGTGGATGTCGCGGAAGCGCTCGCTGTCGCGCATCGACAATCCCATCACTCGGTTGTAATACGGATTGGTGCGCCGGTGCGCGCGCCACGCGATGCTCTCGCCAAAGGTTTCTAGTTCGACCCCGACGGGATTTCCTTCCCGCTCGGCGAGCCGCTCGAGCCGGCTGCGCATGTAATCCGCCTCGGAACGCTCGATGCGGCGCACGAGTTCGGGGGTCATCTGGGGCGGTTCTAAATTGCGTTCGAATTTTTCCGTTGTTGCCATATCCATGAAGAGGTATATTAATGACAACGCGTTGGCGGCGCAAGGGCGGCGAGAAGGGCTTGCTACAACTTGAATTCCGCCGCGACGATTGCGTGGTCGGCGAGGTGCTTGCCTTCGGGCGTATTCGGCCAGGTCGCCATGATGGTCGCTGGGCTGTGCTCGCCGCGGTTTACCTCGAGCCCGCGCGCGAGGACGTAGTCAATCGTGAAGCCCACAAGTTGGGCCTTGCCGTCCACCACACGCTGGCTTGTGGGGATGTCAAGCAGCGCGGTCTCTTCTGGCGGGAAGCCCGCCTCGGCGAACTGAATCATGGCCGGCTCGGTCGGGCGCGCATTCATGTCGCCGCCGATGATGATGGGCAACTCTCCCCCATGCGCCTCGACTTCATCGAGGATCATGCGGCTTTCTTGCGCGCGCGCCCGGTAGTCGCTGAAGCCGCTTTCGAGGTGGGTCGAGCACAGCAGGATGCGGCCCACGCTTGATTCGATTTCGGCGAAGATGGCATTGCGTCCGCCCAGGCGGTGCTCGCCGCTCTTGAACCATTTCTCGATGCCGGGGAAACGCAACATGCGCACGTTCTCCAATGGAAACCGGGAGCACACGGCGTTGCCGTGATAGCCCACTTCGTTTTCATTGCGGCCCCACAGCTCGAGAAATTCGATGCCGTACGCGTAATTCATGCCGAGGCCTTCTGCGAACAGCTTGGTGGTGTGCACATTGCCT
>CAZLBS010000035.1:11973-13843 GCA_964557505.1 uncultured Nitrospiraceae bacterium
CCTGAGCGCGCCAGGCCAATGTCCATCTCGCTGAGGAGAATCACGTCCGAATCGGCCAAGGCTGGATGCGATTTGAACAACTCGATGCCCTCTTGCCAAGAACGGCCCCGCTCCATGTTCCACGCAGCCACGCGCAATGTTTCCTTCGCCTTATGCCCGAAGTACTCGTTCGCTACTTCAATCTGGTTCAGTTGGTCCACGCGCTGGTTCAACGTCTTCGGGTCCAGCCCATCCGGGTTATCCCCAAGATAGGCCCGCTCTTCCACCGGCAACGGCGCGAGTTCGTCCACGAGCGTATCGATTCGCTGCACGGGCTCCCCCATCCCGGGCCAAGCTTTACGCGGGTCAATTTCGCCGGCCCGCACAAGAGGCGCGGCGAGTAGCGAGGCAGCGGTCGTGGTCAGAAATTGGCGTCGCGTGGGCAAGGTATGGCTCCTTCTGATTGCGTTGGGGAAGACGCTACTGCGCACACATTTGGCCGGTATTAGGCGCTTGGACCTTCGAGGGGAAATCCGTGGATCGCCACATCCCACGGCGCTACCCCGAAACGATTTAACATGTGACCCAGCATGTTTGCCAATCCATGTTGGCGCCCATCAGGGTCCCGGCGGTAATGTATGTGGTACCCGGGTCGACATCCGGAGCGATTGACAGGCCAGTCCTATCAGGCTTGGATGATAGGCCTCAGCGTCCCGCAGGTGGTGTGGCAGGCTTCCCAACAATCTCTTCGCATTCTATTGGCAGCGGTGTACGGAGAAATAGCATGCAGGATTCTAGTGGCTATACCAATACAGCGCTCGCCGAGCAGGACATCTTGGCGCTTCCGAATCCGCCGCGTGCCGAGGCCTGGCCGTTGATGTCTTTCTTTAAATATACCGCGCTCTTCCGGGCGGATGTCTTGTCGATGCTTCAGAAACTTCGCGCGCGGAACGGCAATGTGGTGAAGATAGAGCTCATGCAAAAGAGCATCATCTTCCTTTTGGGGCCGGATGCGACCGAGCGGGTCCTGGTGAATGCGAATGACGAGTTTTCCAGCCAACTCGGATGGGACCCGGTCATCCGCCGCATTTTCCCTGGTGCGCTGATGGCAATGGATGGCCAGGAGCACAAGTATCACCGGGGCATTATGCAGGCCGCGTTCTCGCGCGATCCCCTCGCAAGTTACCTCGAGCAGATGAATCCCGTTATTGATGCAAGTCTCGATTCCTGGATGCCTGGAGACGAAGCACGAGCAGATTTATTGTTCTATTCGCGGATTAAGCAGTTGACGCTCGACATTGCCGCGAGTGCATTTATGGGCATCGAACTCAACCAGGAGGCCAACCGGCTGAATGGCTATTTCGTGGATGCGGTGCTGGCGTCCATTGCGTACATCCGGTGGCCGATCCCGCCGTTTCATATGTGGCGGGGCGTCCGTGGCCGAAAGAAGCTCGTCGAGAAGTTTCGCGCACTCATCGCGGAAAAGCGCGCGGGCGATGCGCCCGATTTGTTTAGCCGCCTCTGCCACGCGAGGTCCGACGAGGGCGACGCCTATACGGATTCGGAAATCATCGACCACATGATCTTCGTGATGATGGCCGCCCACGACACCTCCACCTCGACAATGACGACAATGGCCTATCTCTTGGCAAAGCATCCTGAATGGCAAGACCGCCTGCGCGCGGCTTCGTACAGCTACCGCGAGGCACGAGGCGATCGCTTTGTAGACTACAAGAGCATGGAAGATCTCAAGGAGCTTACGTGGGTCGCCAAGGAGGCGCTGCGGATGTATCCGCCGCTTACGGTGATGCCTCGCATCACCACCAGCGACGTCGAGTTTGATGGATACCGGGTGCCCAAAGGGCAGTTCATCGGCATTGCTCCCATACTT
>CAZLBS010000036.1:0-2135 GCA_964557505.1 uncultured Nitrospiraceae bacterium
AAGCATCGAGTACGCCGACAATCCGTATTTCGAGAACAGCGCGGCGACGGCCGGCATTGCGGCTGCAAAAGCAAACGACTACTGCGTGACGTCGGAGGTGAGCGGGCTCTCCCCTGGCTCGAAGTATTACTACCGCGTGCGGCTCGACGGCGAGATTCCATACCGTTTGAGCGCATTGCCGCCGCGGCACTTTACGACGGCTCCCTCCCCTGAAACAGCCGGCACGTTTCGCGTGGCCTTTGGTTCGTGCGCCCACGTGCGGGAGGACTTCGAACAACCCATCTGGGACGCCATCAAGCTCATGGAGCCGGACTTGTTTCTCTGGACCGGCGACAACATTTACGGCGATGCATTTGATAACGACATCCTCGCCGAGGAATTTCGCAGGCAACGCGAAGTGCCGGGCATTATTGATTTCCTGGCCACCACGCCACAGCTCGCCATCTGGGATGATCACGACTACGGCTTGAACAATTCAGACCGGCGCCATCCGGAGAAGGAAGGCGCCTTGGCCGTGTGGAAGAACTACTGGCCCAATCCGGGTTATGGGCTCCCAGATACGCCGGGCATCTTCTTCTCTTACAGCTACGGCGGCGTCGATTTCTTCATGTTGGACAACCGCTACTACCGCGACCCCAACGACATGCCAGATGGACCCGAAAAGACGCAATTGGGCGAGGCGCAATTGGCGTGGTTCAAGGAGCAGCTGGCCGCAAGCAGCGCGCCGTTCAAGGTGGTCGTGGCCGGCGGCGGATTCAATCTCGGCAAGCGCATCCCGGGGGCGGACTCGTGGGCCTCGTTCCGGCACGAGCGCGACGGCATTCTTGACTTCATCGTCGAAGAAGAAATCAGCGGCGTGGTCTTCGTGACGGGAGACACGCACGTGGGCGAACTGAATGCGATTCCGCGCTCGGAAGATGGCGGATATGACTTATACGAATTTGTTTCGTCCCCGCTGGCGCAGTCGACTTACGCCCAGGCGATTGCACTCGCGCCTGAGATGCGCATCCGCCCGACCTATGCCGACGCCGCGAACGCGGGCATTCTCGAATTCGACATGACGGCCCCCCCAACGCTGCGCTTCACGCTTATCAATGAATACGGCCGCATCGTTTACGACTGGTTCGAAGTGACCGCTGACGAACTTGTGAATGGCGTGGCATCAGCCGAAGAAAAGCAGTCGGAAGACGCCAAACGCATGGATGTCTTCTCGCGCGGGGGTATCGAAAAGGTGATGTCCGAAGGCATGATGCCCTAGCTCCAGAGCGAGGCCGTGCGGGCTACGGCGCTGTTCCGAGCCGCGCGATTTCCTGGCGAATGTTTTTGTACCGTCCCTTGTCGAGCGACCGCAGCCCGAAACGCGCCTCTTCGTAGAGTTGTGCGATGCGCTCGGCGGCCCGTACCGTTGCCTCGGCCAAATCGGGCGCAACAGGCTTTTTGCTATTGCCCGGTGCATGGCCGCCATTGTTGGCGTCCGCCGCCCAAGCCCGCGCCGCCTCTACGAGCTGCCGTGCCGTCTTATTCTCCGTCTCAATGCCAAGCCGGCCAAGGCGCCGCTGCAACATGCGGTACAACTCCGCCGCTCGTTCTTGGTCGTCCGACAGCGTGTAGCGCGGCCGGTGGGGGGCTTTGCCCGCGCGCAGGAACATCCAGCCCGACAGCGCAAAGCCTATCAGGCCAAGGACCGTTTGCCAGTAATACGTGACGGCACTCACAGGACCCGTGATGTCGGGCGGTTCCGCTGGCGCGCGGTGCCCTGAGGAGCCCCCGAAAAATGCCGGGATGGCTGCCAGGCGGAAGCGCTGAAGGTCTTCCATATTGATGAACGATTCGAAGCCGACGACGTTCTGATACCAGTACATGCGCGCGCGGAGTGTAATTAGCCCCAGTTCTTGCGCGAAGCTGCGCCAGCCAACGGCCGCTTCCTCAGTTCCTCGAGGCGATGGATCGAAGCGCACCCATCCGGCGCCGATGAAGTACACCTCCACCCAGAGGTGCGCCATGTCGCCCGTGACCGTGAACGCGCGGTCATCTTCGTTCCATGTGCCGCCGCGATAGCCCTTTACCACCCTGGCAGGAACACCCTGCGAGCGCAACATCAGCGCCAGTGCGCTCGCAAACAATTCGCAATGGCC
>CAZLBS010000036.1:2145-12899 GCA_964557505.1 uncultured Nitrospiraceae bacterium
CGTTTCAAGCAGGAATGCGTCGATCGGCCGCTCGTCCGGGAGCGGAGGCACGTTCATCGAATACTGAAAGTCGGCAGACTCGAGAAAACGTTGGAGCGCCATGACTTTGTCGTAGACGGTGGGCGCGTTGCCGGCCACATCGCGCACGAGGCGTTGCGCCACCTCGGAGAGGTCGTGCTCGGTCAGCCAGCTATAGTCCGATGAGGGAATATAGTCCCAATAGTTGGATGGCGCCGCGCGCAGTTCCTCCGGCGCGGGCTGGCGCGCGTCGGACCATCCCGCGTACTCAAAGGTGCGCGGCTGTCCGATCTCCGTCACGACGGTCCCATCGCGCCCCCGGTCCCACCGCACCCGCACATTTCGGGTATCAATCATGCGGATGTCGTCGAGGACGGGCACGCCATCATCCGGCACATCTTCCACATATGCGCGGTAATGCAGAAAGTTCCTCACTTCGCCATCTCGAGGCATGCGGCGCAATTCCGTCGTGCCGTCGCCCACTTCGTTAAAGGCCGGCTGGTCGACGCGAATCCCCAAGCGGCTCCAACCCGACCCGGTGTATTTGTCGAGCGAGGTTACGCGCCAGAAGAGCGGGCCGTCATAAAGGACGTTGTTCTCCCGGTCCGAACCGAGCATGCCATCCGTGGGGGTGCTGGGAAACTCAACATTCATCACCGCCCGTCCGGTTTGGATGATGCTGCCGCCGCGGGACAACTCGACCGATTCCGACAGGCCGGCCGGGGCGGGCAAGATGGAGTTCTCGCGCCCGAGTACGCCGGCCTCGAAGCGGGGCGTCGCGACGAATATGGCGGCTGTAAACATGATGCACGCCACGCTGATCATTGCGACCGAAACAAATAGGGAGCGGTCTAGCAGCAGGGTCTTTCGCGGCGCGCGAATGTTCGAATAGCCCGATTCATCAAGCGGCGCGACGTTTACCGGCGGGGAGGATTGATGATGTTCGCGCGCCAACTGCTCTTCGGCCTCGCACTGTTTCGTCAATTCTGACTGCATCTGCAGCAGCAAGAACGCGAAGACGGCGCTCACGAGAAAGATGATCATCACCAAGCCAATAGTGGCCGTCGGCGAGCCGACCGCGGCCGTTACAAGCAGAAAGAAACTCATCAAAAAGAGTTGGGCATAGGCGCGATCATTCTTGCGGTGGGCCAGCAAGTATAATTGTATGTACATGATGAGGCCGACGACGGTGTCCAAAACGCTCGAGGCGGCCACCCACAGCGGCAAGGTCAAGACCACGATAATGCTCATGGCATTGCTAAGGCGGCGGAACGAGGGCGTGCGGGCGTCGATCCTTTCCCCGAACAGCATGGCCAAGACGCCAATGAGCGGAATCAGCATGACCAGAATGCCGTAGTCAGGCGTCGTATACAACGCGGTGTAGCCCGCGAAGAGCATGACCATCGTGGCCACTCGAAGGGCCGAATCGATTCCTTCCAGCGTTTTGCGTGTTTGCGGCTCAGGCATAGATGACTTCCCTTGGATCGAGTACGCGTCCATCGCCGCCAGGCCGCGCCACCCCCCAGCGCGCCGGCTCGGGCGACAAGTAGATCACCGCCGCGTGCGACGCTTCGGCGCGCTCTGCGAACGCAAAGGGATCGCCGCCCGGCGCGCGTTCACAGGGGGCGGCCCGCGCCAGGAACTCTAGGATTTCCACTTGTTGGCGGCGCCCATCGCCTTCCGGCACCGCCCCCCGCGGCGTGTACAACGAGACGCTGTAGGTGCGGTTCAACACGGTTACGGCGAGCGAAGCGGCCAATTCAATTATCTCTTCAAAGCGCGCGTCGAAGTCCGGGCTGTCCATTGACTCATCGGGCGGACAGGAGGTATCGAGCACGAACAGGACATGACGAACACTTTGGGCCTCGAGTTCCTTGACCACCAGATGCCCGAAACGCGCGCTCACCCGCCATGAAATGCGGCGGATGTCGTCGCCCGGCGAGTAATCGCGCAGGCTGAAAAACTCGTCCCCCTCGCTTTGGAACCGCTTTGTCACAGCTCCGCCGGGCGCCGTGGTGTCCATGCGCGCCGTGCGTACGGCCCGCACCCTGGGATACACCACGACAGACTGCTCATCTTCAATCACGACACGCGATTCCGAAAGGCCAAAAGGAAAGCGGCTCACCAGCGCCATTTGCGGCAGCGCATGAACGCCGCGCCGTCCAAAGAATTCATCGACTCGAATGATGGCGGCTTGCCGCCGGGGGACACGGTAGACATATCCAAGTGAAACGCCTGGCTTCTCGACGTGTTCGAGACGCAAGCTCATCGCGCCGAGCAGATGCTTTTGATTCTCGATGCGCACGGTGACGGGACAGGCCTCGCCTTGGTGAACGGCATCGGGGGCATCGCGGACGACATGCAGCCCGCGCAGCACCATGCGCCCTAGGATGAAGGATATAATTTGGAAGCTCGCCAAGCCTGCGAACACGAGGTAGAGCAGATTGGCGCCCGTGTTCCATGCCATGGCCAAGACGAGGGCCGTCGTCACCAACAGCGCGTATCCTGAAGGGCGCGTCCGGCGTGTGCGCCGGCGCCGCCAAATGCGATCCAGGAGGCTCATGCGGCTATACCGGGGCAGCGACGGTCTGGATGATTTCGTGCACGACGCGCTTACGCTCAAGCGCCGCGGCGGCGGGGTTCGCCCCGCGTGCCCGTACGATGATGCGGTGCGCGAGGCAAGGGTCAGCCATGGTCCGCACGTCATCAGGGGTGACATAGTCCCGCCCCGCAACGAGCGCCCGGGCCTGGCAGGCTTCGTAAAACGACACCGAGGCGCGCGGACTGGCGCCCAACTGCACGTGTTCATTCTCACGTGTGCCTTGAATGATGGCCAGCATGTACCGGGCCACGCTCTCGTCTACGATCACGTTGCCGACATGCTCTTGAATGCCGAGCACGTCCTGCGCGGTCAGCACGGGCTGCAGTTTCCGCAACGCATTGTGCGGGTCTCGGCGCTGCATGATTTGCAACTCGAACTCTTGCGCCGGGTAGCCCATCTCGACCCGCAACATGAAGCGGTCAAGCTGCGATTCGGGAAGCAAGTAGGTGCCTTCATATTCGACGGGGTTCTGCGTCGCCATCACCATGAATGGTTGCGGCAGGCTATGCGTCCGTCCATCGATGCTGACTTGCCATTCCGCCATGGCCTCGAGCAAGGCGCTCTGCGTCTTCGGAGGCGTGCGGTTGATTTCATCCGCCAAGACCACGTTCTTGAAGATGGGGCCCTCGCGGAATTCAAATTCGGTCGTCTTAGGATTGAGAATCGAAACACCCAGAATATCCGCGGGGAGCATGTCCGACGTGAACTGGATGCGGCTGAAACTGCAGTCGATGGAATGCGCCAGGCCATGCGACATCGTGGTTTTGCCGACACCTGGGATGTCTTCGATGAGGATATGCCCGCGCGCGATGAGACCCACGACGCACAGCTCGATGACCTCTTCTTTCCCGAAGATCACCGTCTGCACGTTGGCCACCAGGCGGCGCACTTTGTCGAGCACGTCCGGGCTGATACGGCCTTGCTCTGTAGTTGCCGATGCCTGTTCAACAGGAACACTCATAGAGGCAGGCTCCTTTGCACCAAGACCTTCAATTGTGCACGGCCTTGGGCCGCACCCCCTACACATTCGTCCTAACGTTTGACGAGCCGCATCGGTTCCCCGTGTCACTCACGTGGCGGGGCCGTCTTCCGGCTTCAGGCATATGTACTATATGCGTCCGCCGCGCCCGCGAGGTTACAGCCAGCGATCCAGCCAGGCGGCTGCCGCCTCGCGTTCTTGAGCGGGCAAGGTGCGCCCTTCGCGGTGCGTTCGAATCTCGAGCGCATGCGACTCGCCCAGGTAACCATAAATCGCCCGGGCGCGCTCGAGCGCCTTTTCGCAACTCTCGGTCCCTGAGAGACACTCGTCGTTCAAGGCCACTGATACCAGCAGCGGGGTGGGCGCCGCGAGGGCGATAATGTGTTCCCAATCAAAGGGAAACTCCCCCTCGGTAACGGCCTTTTTCAAACTGGGCATGTATTCCAGCCCTTCGACGCCGACGAAGCCTGGGTCGGTAGACGCCCACTGTTCCGGGTGGATGTCGTCGTGAAACCGGGTGAAGGCGCAACTCGCCGCGCAGGCTTGCACACGCTCATCAAGCGCGGCCAGCAATAGGGCATTGGTGCCGCCCAGCCCATGGCCAACCACGCCAATGCGCTCCGCGTCCACATTGCGTGTTTCGGTCAACAAATCGATTGCGTGCAAGTGGTCCAGAAACATCTTGCCCGCGACGGTGAGCTTAGGGAACTCTTTGGCAAAGCTGCTGGTATCGTATGCGTCGAGCCCATTGGAGCGCCGCTCGCCGGCGGTCACGCAATCCGGCGCCAGGGCCGCGTAGCCCCGCTGGGCAAACATCCTCGCCATCGCAAGACTCGGATCGCCCTCGAGGCCTGCCGGTTCATCCTTTCCAGAAGGCGTTTCCCGGTGGCAGCAAAGTACGGCGGGGGTCTCCTCTGGCGTCTCCGGCAGAAAGAGCCAAGCCGACACGCGTTCCCAATCGCTCACGAAATAGTTCACCCGGCTGCGGGTGTAGCCGCCGAAGGATTGCTCGTCGATGACCTTGACCTGTACATCCACCCGTTGCTTCGGAATTTTGCCAAGAGTCTTGATCACGAGTGATTCAAGCTCGTTCCTCGCCTGGGGCCACTTGGTCACCTCGGCAACGTCGGTCAGATTAAGCATCGGCTATGCGTCTCCCCCAAAGCAATAATTGCGGCCGCTGCACGGACTGCCTTGCACCAAGACGGCAATCCATGCGCTCAAGTCATGCTATGCCAAATTCAAAACCCGGCGCAATGGCTAACGCTATGGGGCCAAGCCCGCTTCCCGCTCAGGGCAGTTTCGTGGCAGCCCACGGTCCTCCCGGGAGATGCTTGTGGTTATGCAGCAGCGTATTCGCGCCGAGAGCAATATCATGTCACGCGAGCTGCCTGCCTTCGGATGGCGGCCTTGCACTTCGCTCCGCCGTCCGCGACAATATGCGGCTGTCAACCGTCCCCGCTTCGAGCAGTTGGTGCGAAATGCACACGCAGAGGATCGCTTCACGCATGGCAATCAGCAAACGCTGGATCCGTTCCGGCGCCACCTTAGCGGCAGTGCTGCTCCTGGTCGGCGCCATCGCTGTGGGCAATAATACCGCTCAGCGCCTCGCTACGCAGCAGCAGGCGGCCACTTTCCTGAAGGACATGACCGCCAAGGAAGCCGAGCGCCGCGAGGTGTTGTCTTGGGAGCAGCTGTCGCAAACGCGCGCCAACATCTTTGGCGTGCGCTATCCCGAGGTTGTGGGCGAAGCCGAGGGCAATCGCACCACGGTGCTGGGCTATCCCTTGCCCGTTCACCCCAGCCTGTTGACCGAGGCCCAGCAGGAGAGCGGCAACGCGTACTACCTCTTGATGGCCATGCCGCGCAGCTTGTATGTGGCCAGCGCGCCGCCCATGAATGAGGTGCTGCTCGTCGAGCTGAAGGAAGGTGAAGTCATCGATGCAGGCCCTGAGGCCGTCGTCGGCATCCATGGGCGGCTCCGGCTCCATGGCGATGATGCCTCAAGCACCTTCCTGTTTGCCCTCATGGAGGCGGAAACAGTGCAGATTCGGGGGCTGCTGTAGCCTCTATTTATAGGGCTTCATTGTGCCCGAGCGCAGTTCCTCGGCGTACTTGTCCGCAAGCCTCTTCACTAGGCCGCTCAGCAGGATCATGCCGACAATGTTTGGGAAGGCCATGCCCAGGAGCATGAGGTCTGCAAAGAGCATGACCGCTTCCAAGGTGAGCACGGGGCCCACAATGACGACCAGGACATAAAAGACTTGGAAGGGGCGAATCGCGCCCTCTCCGAAGAGATACTCGCTCGCACGTTCGCCGTAGTAGCCCCAGGAAATCATCGTCGAAAACGCAAAGACTGCCACCGCGGCAAACAGCAGGATCGGCATGAAGCCGCCCAATTCGGACAGGGCAAGGGCTGTCATGGCCACTCCTTGATCCGCTACCGCCGGATCGAGATACGCGTCCGTAATGATGATGGTGAGCGCGGTCATCGTGCACACGATGATGGTATCGATCGATGGACCGAGCATTGCGACTACGCCCTCTCGCACCGGCTCATCCGTTTTGGCCGCCGCGTGCGCAATCGCGGCTGAACCCAGCCCCGCCTCGTTTGAGAATGCCGCGCGCTGCATCCCAGTGATGACCACGCCAAGAAATCCGCCCAGGCCTGCCTCAAAGCTGAACGCGCCTGCCACGATTTGGAGCAGGGCTCCGGGGAGTTGCGTAATGTGCAGCAGGACGATGATTGAGCAAACGGCGATGTAAAACAAGCACATCACCGGTACGAGGCGGCTGGTCACTTCGCCGATGCGCCGAATGCCGCCGAGAATGACGACGCCCACGAGGACCGCGAGAATTGAGCCAAAGAGCCACGGCGCAAAGCCTGGGGCCGAGTCCTTGCCCCCCAAGATGTACTCCGCGAAAAGTTCATAGGTCTGGTTGGTCTGGAAGAGATTGCCGCCGCCTGCCGCCGCCAAAATGGTGAGCACCGCGAATAGAATTGCCAGAAGCTGCCCCGGAATCTTGAGGGCCGGATTGATCGCTTTGAAGCCTTCCGAGATGAAGACCATCGGCCCGCCCAGGACACGGCCATCGGGATTTACGCGGCGGTACACCTGCGCGAGCGTACAGCTCGAAAACTTCATGCTCATGCCAAAGATGGCCGTTACCCACATCCAAAGGACGGCGCCCGGCCCGCCAACCCCAATTGCCACTGCTACGCCGGCAATGTTGCCAAGGCCTACTGTGGCCGACAGCGCCGACGTCAGGGCTTTGAAATGGCTGATTTCCCCTTCATGGTCGGGGTGGTCGTACTTGCCGCGCACCACATCCAGGGAATGGCCAAACAAGCGAACGTTCACCCAACTGTAGCGGAAGGTGAAAAAGACGCCGCCGAACACCAGCACGAAGATGATGAGCGGAAACTGCACCTCGTTGATGACCTGCACCGTCGCCCCGGTATCGGGATCGATTTCGGTCAGCGGCACGGCGCTGCCTGTCTCGGGGTCTATAGCCGTCGCCGGCGAATCAAATACGCTGAAGGTCATGTCGTAAAAGAGGAAAGACGCAAAGACGCTGTTGATGCCGTTGAATGCGGTCTCCACGCCCGCCGTCAATGCCGCGAAGAATCCCGCCGGTGCCTCTTCAGCGGTGGCAGTTTCGCCTGGGGGTGCCGGCTCTTGCCCGTCTGCTACCGCACCGGCTTCAGCGGGCATGGTCTCGGGAGCAGGGGGGATGCCGGCCGCGCCGTTCGGTTCCTGGGCTAGGGGCCCAGCGGCGAAGCAGCAAATGACAAGGCCAAGAACAATTGTGCGGCTGAAGGCGGGAGAGCGATGCGGCGAGCCCATGCGAGTGACGCTCCTTGCGTAGCGAACGAGCCCTGCCCTGCCGCGCTGAGCGGCGCGGAAGGTAGGTGACTTAGCCCTTGGATTCCGGCGTGATGGCCGGTCCGCCTCCTGCGGACGCACCATCCATGGCCTCCCCAGCCCCGGGTGTGGCCAGTACGGAATCCACCATTTGCCGGACCGAGACGCGGTAGGGCACATAGCCCGCGGCCGACACGTCTTTCGCCCGCGCGACTAGGGAAGCGTCTTCCGGTCCGTAGATGAAGACCGGCAAGCGGCGGAAGCCAGGCGTTCCCTTGATGATCCGGCACAACTCGAAACCGCTAATATAGCCCTGCTCGTGATTGATCATCAAGGCATCGGGCAGGAGCGAACGGAGCAGGGCGCAGCCATCAACCAAGCCGGCCGCCGTTGCGCAGTCGAAGCCGCGCTTTTCGAGGGAGCCGCGCAATGCCGCGGCGACCTTCGGCGAAGGTTCGATAATGAGCATTCGCTTCTGGCCCCGAAGGTGCCGGCGCCGGGTTTCCTCGAGCTTGGCCGACACGAACAAATCGACTTCGCGCTCGGTGTTGCCGGTTGTATCGAGAAACTGGCAGCCAATGACCGCCCCTTGTCCAAAGGGCGAGGCCGACCGCACCATCGACTCGATGTCTTCTAGCGTCGAACCGTTGGGCAAGGTGAAGGAAAGATAGACTCGTGAGCCGGCCTCGGGTGCGCTGCGCAGAATGACCCGGCAGCCCCCGCCGCCCAAATCCCGAATCTGCCCCTTTAGCCAGTCGCCCGTTTCCGTGACCACGTTGCATTCGACCGCGGTATCGATCCGCTCCCAGCGCCGTACAAACATCCTGTCCGCGTGATCGGGCCATGCCGCGCGAAAATGAGGCGAAGCTGGGGTTTGCCATACATCCAGCAAATCGGTGGCGCAGTGCCACGTGTGGCCCTCGTGACGCAGCTTCATGAGCACTTCGGTTCCCGGTTCCATCACGGGCGGAATGTGCTCCGGTTCCGGCAGTTCGATCAGGATATAGCCGCCCCTGTTCCACCCGCGCACCATGCACTTATACATGGCGCCTTGATCGCCCAGAGAGCCAAAATACGCCACGACGGCTTTGCCCACCGAGAGCAAGGACTCGACATCGCCTTTGGCCTCTGGGTCGCTGTATTCTGCGCGCCCGGCCATTTCCTCGAAGCGGTATTCGGAATCGCCGTTCGTCTCGGCCATGCATGCATCCCCGATCCTGCGTGAACGCGGCGGCCGCCATGGGCCACCCCGTATGCGCAGCCTATCACACCGCCCCATGCGCCGCAATGAACCAACTGCCGCCCGCGCATGTAACCAAAGGCTAACTTCACGCGGCACATTGACTTACCTGAGATGATTGTGCCATTCTTGCCGCGCACATGGCACACCCGAATCACGGAAGATGCAGGGCCTCTGCTGGCATTGCCCGGCAAATAAGGGGTATGCGGGCTTGCTTGACGGTGAGCCGCTGGAAGTGCCACCGTATGCACGTTTGGCTTGGGGAGCGAGGTTATCCAGCACGTTGCGCCCGGCAGATGTCCGGCGCACAGCGGGTAATCGAGACGAAAGACCACACGCCGTACCGCGCCTGAGCCGCGCGCCGGATGGGGGGACTTTCCTAACGAAGTTGCGGATCGCGCTATTCAGAGGCGTGACCGCTATTGAGATCAGAAAGGCAGGAGAACTATGGCGATCAAGATCGGCATCAATGGGTTTGGCCGCATTGGCCGTTGCGTCTTCAAGATTTTGCTCGATCACCCCGAGTTCGAGGTGGTGGCCGTCAACGACCTCACCGACAACAAGACGCTCGCGCACTTGCTCAAGTATGACAGCGTCCACGGCGTGCTGGCCCAAGATGTTTCGGCAACGGAAGACAGCATCTCGGTCGCCGGAAAGACGGTCAAGGTCAGCGCTGAAAAAGACCCGAGCAAGATCGGCTGGGGCGACAGCGGCGTCGACTTCGTCCTGGAGTCCACCGGCGTCTTCCGTGCCAAAGATCAATGCATGATGCACATCACCGGGGGCGCGAAGAAGGTGCTGCTCTCCGTGCCGCCGAAGGATGAAGTCGACGCCATCGTCGTGCTTGGCGTGAATGACGACGTGCTGACGGGTTCCGAGCAGGTCATCTCGAATGCCAGCTGCACCACGAACTGCCTGGCGCCCTTCGCTAAGGTGTTGCATGAAAACTTCGGCATCAAGCGCGGCCTCATGACCACGACGCATGCCTACACGAATGACCAGGCCGTGCTCGACATGCCGCACAAGGACCTCCGCCGTGCCCGCGCCGCCGCGGTCAGCATCATTCCGACGACGACGGGCGCCGCCCGTGCCGTGGGCAAAGTGCTGCCCGACCTCAATGGCAAGCTCGACGGCATGGCCATGCGCGTGCCGGTGAAGGACGGATCCGTCGTCGACCTCGTCGCCGAACTCGAAAAGGAAACGACGGCGGAAGACGTCAACGCAGCCATGAAGAAGGCTGCCGAGGGGCCCCTCAAAGGCATCTTGCAGTACTGCGAAGATCCGATCGTCTCGGAAGACGTCATCGGCAATCCGCACTCCAGCATCTACGATGCCGAACTGACCAGCGTTATGGGCGGCAACCTCGTCAAGTGCATCTCCTGGTACGACAACGAGTGGGGCTACTCACACCGCTGCGTCGACCTCTTCAAGAAGATGGCGTAACGCCACCGGCGGCAAGACCAGTCATGTAGAAACCAACGGGCTGTCATGCAATCGCGCGTGGCAGCCCTTCTTTCTTTTCCCGTGAAAAGAAAGAAGGAAAGAAAAGCGCATTTGTGCCACGGTCAAACTTGTTTGGCCGTGCTCTTCAGAGGGGATTGCATTCGATGAATCCGAAACTAACGATTGAAGATATCGATGTCGCAAGCAAGCGCGTGCTGATGCGCGTGGATTTCAATGTGCCGCAGAATGAGGATGGCACAGTTCGGGATGACACGCGCATCCGGGCGGCGCTGCCCTCGATTCAGTATTGCCGCGAGCAGGGCGCGAAGCTGATCCTCATGTCGCACCTCGGCCGCCCGAAGACCGAGGAAGACAAGCCGAAGTTCAAGATGGACCCGGTCGCGGATAAGCTGCGAGAGCTTGCGGGCGGCAATGTGACCAAGGTCGATGAAGTGGTCGGGGCTGCCGCGAAGGCGGCGGTCGATGCCATGCAGCCTGGCGATATCGTGCTGCTCGAGAATACGCGCTTCGAGCCCGGTGAAACGAAGAACGACGAGGCGCTCTCGAAGGCCATGGCCGAACTGGGTGATGTCTACATCAGCGATG
>CAZLBS010000036.1:12909-13775 GCA_964557505.1 uncultured Nitrospiraceae bacterium
GCGATGCCTTCGGCTCCGTGCACCGGGCGCACTGCTCGACGGAAGGTGTCTGCAAATTCCTCGAACCCTGTGCCGCGGGCTATCTCGTCGCCAAGGAAATGGCCTACTTCAAGAAGGTGCTCGAGAATCCTGATCGGCCCTTGTGCGCGATCATGGGCGGCGCCAAGGTCAGCGACAAAATCTTGCTGATTGAAAACCTGCTGAACTTGGTCGACAAGCTCATCATTGGCGGCGGCATGGCCTACACCTTTCTCAAGGCCCAAGGCATCGAAATCGGCGACAGCATTCTCGACGAGCCGGGCATCGAGACGGCGAAGACCGTGCTCAACAAGGCCAAAGAGAAGGGTGTAGAGTTGCTGTTGCCCGTCGACTTCAAGGTCGCGGACGCATTCAACAACGACGCGAACACCAAAGTCGTCGACCAGGCTGGCATCGAGCCGGGATGGCAAGGGCTCGACATTGGCCCGAAGACAGTGCACCTCTTCAGCGAGGCCATCAAATCCTCGAAGACCGTCGTGTGGAATGGCCCCGTCGGCGTGTTCGAGTTTTCGAACTTTGCCCAAGGCACGTGCGCCCTTGCCGATCTCCTCGCCGGGAGCGATGCCATCACCAGCATCATCGGCGGCGGCGACACGGCGGCAGCCGTGTTCCAGTTCGGGCTGGGCGATAAGATGTCGCACGTCAGCACAGGCGGCGGCGCCAGCCTCGAAATGCTCGAAGGCAAGGAACTGCCTGGTCTCGCCGCACTCACAGACAAGTAGCCAGCCCCCATCCAAGGCTCTTCGCAACGCTTGGCGCGGAGGGCGCTGGAGACCGCGAGGTGCGTCCCGAAGCGCCCTTTCCAGCCGGCAGCAATCCAGGCGAAC
>CAZLBS010000037.1:0-13651 GCA_964557505.1 uncultured Nitrospiraceae bacterium
GCGCGATGTCGTACTCATGCGGCGCTCCTCTGCTGGGCGCGACGCTAGCATGGCCGCTCCTCGGGCGGCAATGCCCGGCTTCCTTGCCTCATGGCGGCTGCGCTGCTATCAATATGCGTTTGCCCGTAAGCTTTGGAGTCGTCCTGCATGCCGGTTGAACTTGGCGAAGAAGCCTTGCGCCGCTTCACGGCGGACGCGTGCCTGACCATGCGCGATGCCGTAGGCGAAGCGGGCGGGCGCGAGGTCTTTTTCTCGGGCTCGCTCGATGCGCGAGGGCTGATCGAGCGCGTGCGCGTCGTGGCCCGAGGCAATGCCGGCGCGGTGCCGGCCGTTTTCGAAGGCCTGCGCACGCGCGAAGTCGTGATACACAACCACCCGAGCGGCAACCTCGAGCCTTCTGATGCCGACCTGAGCCTTGCCTCCGCCTTCGCCAACAATGGGCACGGCGTCTACATTATCGACAATCAAGCAGAGCGCGTGTTCGTCGTTGTCGAACCCTTCCTCGAATGCGCCGTGACGCGGCTCGAGCCTGACACGCTGGCGAAGCACTTCGCGCCAGGCGGCGCGCTCGCCGAAGCCTTGCATCCCTATGAGGAACGCCCGCAGCAAACGGAGATGATGGCCGCCGCGGCCCGGGCCTTTAATCATGACGGCATCGCCGCGATTGAAGCGCCGACGGGCGTAGGCAAGTCGCTCGCCTATTTGGTACCCGCCGCCGCATGGGCGCAGGCCAACCGCGAGCGCGTCGTCATCTCGACGCATACGATCAACCTGCAAGAGCAGTTGGTCGAGAAAGACATCCCGCTCGCGGGCCGCTGCTGTGAAAAGCCGCCGTCGGCCGTGCTGGTGAAAGGGCGGCAAAACTACCTGTGCTTGCGCAAATTGCAGCGCGCGGCGTCCGAAGCGGCCCTCTTCGACGATAGCGGCGACGCAAAGATCATCAAGCAGATTGCCGAATGGGCCGCAAAAACGGCAGACGGCAGCCTCTCCGATTTGCCCTTCGTGCCTCAGCGCAATCTCTGGGAGCGCTTATGCTCTGAGTCGGACACCTGCCATGCATCGAATTGCCCGAATGCGGGCAAGTGCTTCATCGGGCGGGCCCGGCGCGACATCGCGAAAGCCGACATCTTGGTCGTGAATCACCACATGCTCTTCAGCGACTTGAGCATCAAGCAGCAGATCGGGCAGTTCGGCGCGCTGGCCGTCTTGCCGGGCTACAGCCGCGTCATTATCGATGAAGCCCATACAATCGAAGATACGGCCACGGCCTATTTCGGCGTCGAGGCGACACGCAATGGTTCGCTCGCCTTGCTCGGCAGGTTCTTACGTGCCGAGCGCGGGCGCGACCGTGGGCTCGTGCCTTATTTGAAGCTTGCGCTGCAGAAAGAAAGCGGCTGGCTTCCGCCCGGGCAACTCGGCGACCTGCTCGACACGCTCGACAATGAGCTGTTGCCCGCGTTGGCGGCGGTGCGCGAGGCCCTGACCGCCGCCTTCGGGGCGCTGCGTTCGTGGACCGCCGAGCAAGTGCGCGGCCCGGGCCGCGACATCAAGCTGCGGCTCACCCGCGATCTTCTTCAAGACGAGGCGCTGCGCGATATCCACAAGGTGTACCTGATGCCTGCCGTCGAAGACTTGCGCACGCTCGCCAAGCTTTGCGCCAACGTACAGGCAAGGCTGCGCAAGCTGCCCAATCCTCCCGAAGAAAAAGAGGCGCCGTTCCTAACCGAGTTGCTGCAGTTCGAGAGTTACCGAAACCGCCTCGACCGCTTGAGCCTGGTTTTGCAGGAATGCGCCTCCCCCGAGTTGGCCAAGAACACCGTCCGCTGGATTGAAATCGACAGCAGCAACGCCAATATCGTGCGCGTGGCGCGGGCCCCGCTGGACGTCGGCGAACCCCTGGCCGATTGGGTATATGGCAATCTGAAGACGGCTGTCCTCACGTCGGCCACGCTGACAGTCGATCAGCAATTCGACTACTTCAGCCAGCGCACCGGCTTGGATCGCGTCGAGCCACAGCGCATGGAAACGGCTGTGCTGGACAGCCCGTTCAATTTCGAGGAGCAAGCGGTGCTGGCCCTGCCGCGGGATGTGCAGCCGCCCGATGCGCCCGGTTTCGCCGGTGCCTGTGCCGCCGAAGTCGAGGCCATTCTCGAAATCACGCGGGGGCATGCCCTCGTCTTGTTCACCTCGTACTACACGCTCGACCAGGTGCACCGAACGCTCAAGCCCGTGCTGGCCGCCCAGGGCATTGCTGCCCTCAAGCAAGGCGAGGCAAACCGGTCGCAATTGCTCGCACGCTTTCGCGCCGATGCGTCCAGCGTATTGTTCGCCACCGATAGCTTTTGGCAAGGCGTAGACGTTGCTGGCAATTCACTGCAGTGTGTTATAGTCACGCGGCTACCGTTTCGCGTTCCCACGGAACCGATTCAACAGGCACGCGTGGAGGCGATCGAGCAGGCAGGGGGCAGTGCGTTCATGGAGTACACCGTGCCGCAAGCCGTCATCAAATTCCGCCAGGGATTCGGCCGGCTCATCCGGCGCAAGACCGACCGTGGCGCCGTTGTCGTGCTTGACCCCCGCATCGTATCCAAACCATATGGCCGTGTATTTCAGCGCTCGTTGCCCGGGGTGCGCGTGGTCACCGGTCCGCGCGATGGGGTCTACAGCGCCTTGCGGCAATTCTTCAATGGCACAGCCGGCAACGCGGCGCCTGGGATTTAAGGTGCAGCGCCGCGCGGCGTACAGAAAGGGCAGGGTATGCAGACCGATATCAAGATTGACGTAGCACGTGCGAAGTCGTCGGCAGTCGGACGCGACCATGGCATCACGCCGGCGGAGTTTCGCGCCATTGCCCCCCGTGTCGCCGATGCCCACAAGATCCTGCGGAAAGAGCGCAAAAACGGCGACTACGGATTCTGGGATCTATACAAAGACAAAAAGACCCTGAAGGACGTCAAGGCCTTCGCGGCGAAAGTCCAAGGCAAACACGAAAATCTGGTCATTCTTGGCATTGGGGGTTCGGCCCTGGGCATGACGGCGCTGGCCACCGCCTTGCTGCCGCCCTTCTACAACATGCTGACGAAGCGCCAGCGCAAGGGCATGCCGCGCCTCTTCGTCATGGACAACATCGATCCCGTCAGCTTCCAGGCCATGATGCGCCTGTGCCCGCCGAAGAAAACCCTCTATAACGTCATCTCCAAATCCGGCGGCACGGCCGAGACCATGTCGCAACTCATGATCGTGCTCGAGGCCCTGGAGAAAAAACTCGGCAAGTCGGCCGTGAAAGATCATCTGGTCGTCACCACCAATCCACGTATGAAGGGGGTGTCGAGTCATCTGCACGCCGTGAGCGATCAATACAAGTGCCCAGAGTTTCACGTGCCCCTGAACGTAGGCGGTCGATTTTCGGTGTTCTCGCCCGTCGGCATGGCGCCCGCCGCCATCATCGGCATGGATGTCGATGCGATGATGGACGGCTGCGCGGCCATGGATAAGCGCTGCAGCGTGCCCGATGTCATGGAGAATCCCGCCTACCTGCGCGCCGCCGTGCAATACATGGCCGACGTCCATAAAGGCAAGACCATGTCGGTCATGATGCCCTACGTCGATGCGCTGCGCGATGTGGCCGATTGGTATCGCCAGCTCTGGGCGGAAAGCCTCGGCAAGCGCTACAGCCTTGATGGCCACGAGGTTTTCACAGGACAAACCCCCATCAAGGCGCTCGGCGCCACCGACCAACATTCCCAGGTGCAGCTCTACCGCGAAGGGCCCAACAACAAACTGTTCAACGTCCTGAGCGTCCGGCGCTTCGACAAGACCCTCAAGATTCCGAACACCCTGAAGAGCATCAAAGCACTGGACTATCTGCGCGGTTCCAGCATGAACAAGTTGATGGCCGCGGAACACCGCGGAACGCTTGATGCGCTGAAGGTAAGCGAGCGGCCGGTCTCGCAAATTGTTCTGCCGAGGATAAATGCCAACACCGTGGCGCAACTGCTGTATTTGCTCGAATGCGAGACCGCGATGGCCGGCCGGCTGTACAACATCAACACCTTCGATCAGCCGGGCGTTGAAGAAGGCAAGGTCATCGCCCGGCGGCTCATGGGGGGCGAAGGGTGAATCCACCCCGCTTCCCCGAATACGGCGCCGAAAGCGATGTCATCGGCGCCCGCCGCAGGCGGCGCTCGTTCCAACTCATAACGGCCGGCATTATTTTTGCCGCCTTGGCCTTCTATTTGGCCGACCGCTACTTTTCCGTGCCGCGCACCGAAGCCCTCTACCGCGATGCCTTGACGCTGCCCGAACCATCGGCGCGCCCTCTCTTGCGCGCCGCCGTCCAGCAAGACGCGGAATCCGAAGGACGGCCATCTGCCCGGTATCTCTGGGCCTTGGCCGAACGCGAGGAAGCCGACAACGTTCTCGCCCGCTACGAAGAGGCCTACGAACTCGATCCCGCCAATGCCGACCTGGGCTTACGCTACGGCTGCCAGCTCATGTTGGCCGGAAAATTCGATGAGGCCCGCGATGTCTTCCACGCAGCGTCCGTTCATGATCCCGAAAACGCCCTGCCGGCATACCAAGAAGCGGCGGCGCTGGCCCTCTCAAGCGATGCGCGTGAAGACCTTGCCGCGGCACTGGCCTTAGTCGCCCAAGTCAACAACTCAGGCCGCACCGTGCAGTTTCCCGAGCCGCTCTGGTTTGAGGACATGCCCCAAGGCGGCTATGCCTACAATTACCTGCAACGCCGCATCATTGACGAATGCACGCAACCCATCAAACGCTTCGTCCAATACGCGGGCGAATCAGCCCGCGAGGGCATCGAAGCAGGCCGCAGCGAACCGTGGGAAGTATGGATTACGGCCCTGCAAAGCATGGGGCGCCGCTTTCTCGCAGCCGAACCGCGCGGCGCTTTGCCCATTATCACGGGCCTCAACATTGAGGCCGAAACACTCCAACTGCGGGAAATGCTGGCGCAATACAACCGGCTCGAGCCAAGCGAAGCGCTGGTCGAGCGGCGGATGCAGCTCAACGCCGCTCTCTCGGGCCTTGCCGATTTTGAACAATCGCGCGGCCAATTCATTGAAAGCAATCAAGACGCCTACGAGGTGACGGTTGCGATGGCGGCGTTTGGCGGAGCCGTCTTTGTTCCGCTCTTCATGCTGCTTGCCATCACTGCCTGGCTTTTTCGTCCGCCAAAAGAATGCTGGGCCATACCGCACACCCGCGCGGGCATTGCCGGGCTTGTACTTGCCGGAGCCGCCATGTTGGGCATGCTGCTGCTCGCCGCGGTCTTGCAGCGGACGCACCCCTTTGCCGAAGCTTGGCCGGACACGCTCTTCAACGTTTGGCAACTCGCGCTCCTGCTCTTGGGCGCATGGGCACTCATCTACCCGAACATTGCATTGCCCGCGGCCGCAAGCGCGACGGCTGCCATCGAAGAGCCGTACGAGCGCGAGGAAGAAGCCCAGCATGCCCGGCGCGAGCGCCGGCGCGCTTACCTCGCCCTCGCCCACCGCTACGCCGGCATGCTCATGGCCGTTTGGATCATGACCGTCTGCGTATTCGGCATCGGCTACCGCGCGGCGACGGCCTTTTACCCGTTTCAGTACGAAGTCCTGGTGACGGGCATGGAAACGGAAGAGCGGGCCCTCGTCGAAGATGTCCTCCAACTCTCGGGCATCCAAACGCCAATGCCCAACGGGTAGCGGCATGGCGGCTGTCCCGATGCACGATCCGGCCCAGCTTATTGCCCAGTGCATTGCAGGAGACCAGGCCGCACGCGCCCGTCTCTACAGCGAGTATCAGCCTGCCGTCCAGAAAGGCGTTTTGGCGCGGCTCGCCAAACTGGGGTGCACCGCCGCCTTGCGCGCCGACGTCGAAGATATCTGCCAAGATGTATTCGCCAAGTTGATGGCCAATGATTGCGCCTTGCTCCGGACCTTGAAGAAGCCGCGCTCGCTCGAGCCATGGCTCGTTACACTCGCCAGCAACCGCGCCGTCGACTATGCCCGGCGCCATGCGGCCCGGCTCAGGTTGACCCAAGCCGTTACACAAGAAGCCGCTAGCGCCGAAGGGGAAGGGCCAGCCGGAGACCTTCCCGGGGAGATGGCCGAAGCGATTCACCAAGAGTTGGCCAATCTTCCCCACGTGGACCGTGTCGTATTGGAGCTTTTCTTTTTGCATGGGCTGCGCTACAACGAGATCGCAGAAGGCCTCGGCCTAAACATCAACACTGTCGGCGCGCGCCTTAGGCGCGCCAAAGCAAAACTCGCCGCAAGGCTTGAGCCATACCGCGGCAGCGAGACATGACCTCACCATGCTGAATCCCATACCAGAAAGCTTGCTAGAAGAATACGCCGCGGGCTTGGGCAGCGAGCAAGAACGCCGTGCCGTAGAACACGCAATGCAGCACGACCACGCCATCGCGCAACGAGTCGCCGAATTGCAGGCCGAAGCAAGCCATATCCGCCATGCCCTGACAACACGTGGCCAGCATGCCCATGGGCAAAACAGCGAAAGCTGCACGCAAACCCCAGAACAAGACCTCGAGTATGCCCGCTTCATGAGCGGGGCAATGTCTGCCCAAGAACAGGAAGCCATGCTCGCTGCGTTGGCAGAAAACTCCTCCGCCTTGGAGGCATTTGTAAAGGTTTTTCGTCAGCTAAAGGAAAGCCCAAATAGCAGCACCGGCGTCCGCCTTGTAGATCATTTGCCTTCGGACCCCCTTCCCTTCCAGAGCGCTCCCGCTTCGCAACACCATGCTCCGCAATCAGATAGACACATTCAAGGCACGCAGCCGCAAGTAGAGGCCGGCCATGACGAGGAGAGGCAAGCGCGCGAGGGAATTTGACAGCCGTGTGTCACTGATTTAAGCTGATGCGGTCGAGCTACGCATTATGCGAAAAGTCTCGCGCCAACGCGGCAAAGCCACCGCTTCAGCCGCCCAATTATGGAATCGGCTACGCGTCATTCGGGGGACGCGGAAGCTGCAATGTGAGGTATTCGACACGTGCCGGAGCGCGACGAAAAAGCGTACACCACTTTCGAGGCGGCCAAGATCTGCCATGTCACGCACCACAGCATCAAGAATTGGATCAAGCAAGGGCTCATCCCCGCTTCCCGCACGCCGGGCGGGCATTACCGCATTCTCGAGAGCGACTTGGACCGCTTCCGCGACGAGTACGACATGTTTCCTCGCGAGAAGGAGGGCGCTACGCGCCGCATCATGGTCGTCGATGACGACCCCGACGCCCTCGCCCTAGTCGACACGGTACTGAGCCAAGAAGGCTTCGAACTGATAAAGGTCAGCAACGCAACAGAAGCCGGCCTGCGCGCCGCCCAACTTATGCCTGACCTCATTCTCCTGGACTACCTCATGCCCGAAATCAACGGGTTTGAGGTTTCCCAAGCGATCCGCGAAAATGAATTGACGCGCGCGATTCCGATCATTGCGTTGACCTGCCTGACGAAGGAATCGGATATCGAGCGCATTTTTGCCTGCGGCGCGGATGAATACGTGCCGAAGCCGTACAAAGTCGATCAATTGCTCGAGAAAGTGCGCGAGCTTATTGGACGCGGCCGCGTAGCCGAATAGGGGGCGGCCGCCCAAACAGGGAGCCCACCGCCAATGGCTAGCCGCCGGGGAAGCTTGGACCGCCGTATCCTGACGTCCATCTTCTGGGTTGGCACGGTCCCCATGGCGCTCGCCATTGTCTGCGGCTACTTCGGCGCGCGTGCCCTCGTCGAACGCGATGCCAAGAGCAAGCTCGCCTGGAGCACCGAACAAACGGCCGCCGGCCTGCGCCTCATCGAAGTAGAGCGCATGCGTGCCGTCAAATCCATTGCTGCGCTGCCGGCCATTGCCGAAGCCCTCGCATCGCCTGAAGCAGAAGCAACCCTGACCGATGAAGACCACCCGCTGCACGAAGCCGTGCTGTCGCTCTTGCAGCGCGAAGCTTCGGTCTCGCCCGCGGGCGACTCGGGCGACCCGCCCATCTTCAACATTTACAGCGAAAGCGGCGAGGTGCTGCTGTCCACCGGACCGCCCCGTCCGGACCGCCTCCCCCGCGCCATGTGGGTCGAGCTTGCAGAAGATGGCGCGGCCTACGTGGATTACCTGGCACGCGGAAGCCGCTACCTCGCCGAGATTGCGGCCCCTGTCAGGCATCCGATCTCGGGAGACATTACGGGGTTCATCACCCAAGAGACCGACCTCACCCCCATGCTGAACTTCGCCTTTGGCATGCACCCCTACACCGGCAGCCGGCGCGACGAAGATTACGGGGTGCTGCTGGTGCACTCGTTGCGCGGGCGGCTCCAGGCAATCTCCTGGCGCGAAGAGCCAGGCGGGGGGAATAGCCTCAGCTTTGAAAACCTCGATCCGCAGCTCGTCGAACGGCTCAATTCCGAGGAGAACCCGCCGGAGACAGCCACTTTCACGCTCGAGCGCTTTAAGTGGAATGACCAGCGCAACGATGCCTTCCTGGCCTACAGCCAGTTGTTCGACCGCGAAGATACTTACGTCGTCGCGTTTCAACCCAAAGGCGCCATCTTCCGCTCCATCAACACATGGACGGCCCTCGTTACGGCTGTTGCCTTGTTTATCATCGGCCTCTTCTACTTCAACGCCTACCGCAATGTGCACAACAATATCGTGCGGCCCATCTCGCTGCTGAATGAAGGCGCCCAGATCATTGGGCAAGGCGACCTCAAGCTAAAGCTGAAAATCGGTACCGGCGACGAAATCGAAGAGTTGGCACAATCCTTCAACCGCATGGCCCTGGCCTTGCAACACAACTTGAACGAATTGAGCGCCTCGGAAGAGCGCTACCGCAATCTGGTGACGTCCATGCGCGACGGCATTCTGCAGGCCAGTCCAGACGGGGCCATCGACTACATGAACCCGGCAGGCCTCGACATTCTCGGATTCGACGCGGCAGACGAGATTGTGGGCACGAACCTGCAAGCGTTCTTTCAAGAGCGCGGCGAGGGTGAACGCATCGTCAAAGAATTGAGCGAACGTCACTTTGTCGACCGCACCCGCACCTGGCTGCAACGCAGCGACGGGCGGGCCATTTGCGTCGAGTGGTCCGCCAATATCGTGCTGGACGATCAGGATGAGGTCGCCGGCATCGAAGGCCTTTTCCGCGACGTCACCAAAAACGTGCGCCTCGAAGAAGAAGCAAAGGAACGTTCCGCCCGGATTGCCGCCATCAATCAAATTGCCAATGTCATCAACTCGAGCCTCGAGGCGGGAAGGCTGTACGAAAGCCTGGTCGTCGAGGTGAAGCGGCTCATCGACTTCGACTATGCCGCGCTTACCCTGCTCACGCCAGACGGGCAGGCCTTTCAAACAAGGCAATTGTGGCCGCACTTCGAAGAGCGCCCCTCGCAAACGCATGCGGTCGATGATGAGACCGCCTGCGCCGGGTGGGTCGCCAAATACGAGAAGCCGCTCCTGGTAGGCGACCTGACGGCCCTGAACGCTCCCCTCGCCGCGTGTTTCCCCAAAGCGGCCATGAGCTGCCTCGGGGCGCCGCTCTACTCGAGCGGGCGCATCATCGGCACCCTCGAACTCGCATCCAACCGTCCCGGCGCTTATGCCCGCCATGATCTCGAAGTCATGGAACAATTGACGCCGCACGTGGCCGTTGCCATACGTAATGCGCAATTGCTTGAAAATCTGCAGCTGTCGCTCGAAGAAGTGACGCGCGCCCGCGAAGATCTGCACCAGGCCAACGAAGAACTTAAGACGCTCGACGAGATGAAAACCAATCTCCTCTCGAATGTCTCACATGAATTGCGGACGCCGCTTGTCGCCGTCATGGGCTACACCGACATGATCGCCAACGGCAAGGCAGGCCCCGTCACGGATACGCAAAAAGAATATCTCGGCATCAGCCTGCGCAACATCGACCGGCTCGTGACGCTCATCGAGAATCTGCTTGACTTCTCTCGCCTCAACCGCGGTGCGGAAACACTGGTGTTCGACACCATCGACCTGTGCGACTGCGCCCGGGGAAGCTACGATCTCATGCAGCCCGTGGCCGAGGCACGCGAAATCCGCATGGTCTTCGAGGCGCCCGGAGAGCCCGTGCTCATCGAAGGCGACAAAGGCAAGCTCGGCCAAGTCTTTAACAATCTGCTTTCCAACGCCATCAAGTTCAATCACAGCGGAGGCAACGTCACCATCCACATCGAGGTGCGCGATGGCGTGGCCCACGTCGCGGTGTCCGACACAGGCATCGGCATTCCGGAGGAAGCACGCGACAAAGTGTTCACGCGCTTCTACCAATTCGACAGCAGTTCGACGCGCAAGTACGGCGGCACAGGCATCGGCCTCGCCATTGCGCAAGACATCGTTCGCTTGCATGGCAGCCGGATCGTCGTCGCAAGCTCGCTCAATGAAGGCAGCACGTTTTCGTTCAGCCTGCCGCTCTCCGAGCGTGTGCGCGGCGACGGCGGCGCCGAAGCGCCCGCGCTCGCCGAGACGCAGCAACTGGTGGAATTAGTCAGCCGCGACCGGGCGTTGTTGCTCAACATGCGCAACATTCTCGATGGCGAAAACATCGAGATCCTAAGCGCATCGAATGGCGACCGCGCCATCGCACTGGCCGAACGGCACCACCCCGATTGCATCATCGTCGACGGCGAAACCCGCGACGGAAAGAACGGCGTCCTTACCATGCTCGCGAATCACCCGGTCACAGCCGATATCCCCCGAATCTTGCTGAGCAGCGATGACGCGGCTTTCGAACAATACCGCTCTCTTGTCGCGGCACGCGTGAAACGAGGGTTTCGAAAAAGCACGCTGCTGAGCAGCATCGCCGGTGCGCTCGGCAAGCCGTCGGCCAAAGACGCCCCGCTCGGCAACGGCATTCTTTGCGTCGACGACGACAAGGAAATCCTCACCTACATGGCTCGCTCCCTTGAAACAGAAGGCTATCAAGTGGCGGCGGTCGAGAGCGGAGAGGCCGCGCTGTCCCGCGCCGCCTCGCGTGAATTTGGACTCGTCCTGCTCGACATCGCCATGCCGGGAATGGATGGCTGGGAGACGTGCCGCCATATCAAGGACAATCCCTCGCTGCAGGGCATCAAGGTCTTCCTCGTAACGGCGAAGCCCATAGAAAGCGCGCGGCAGCAATACCGGGAAGTGGGAGCCGACGGCTACATGCTCAAGCCGTTCAGGGCCGACGATCTGTTAGAACTCGTGCGCGGCGTCGCCAGCATACAAGTCCAGCAGGAAATCTAGCCGCGTGTATCAGCCGTGTCACAAGGCCGTCGCCGGCCGTCCTCTGCTTACGCTGCTTCGGTACAACCGCCCTTATGCGGCGCAGTATGCTGCCGGCGCCCTGCTCGCCTTGTTCGGGGTGGGCGCAAGCCTGCTGCTGCCCTTGGTCATTCGCTACGTGGTCCGCGGGCTGGAGGAAGGCTGGCTCACCCCCGGCCGTCTGCTGGGAGCCTTCGGCGTGCTCGCCGGCATGGCAACCGTTGTCGGAGTGGCCACTTTCTGGAAGCGCTGGCTGATTGTCGGCGCGTCCCGCAGATTCGAGTATGACTTGCGCAACGACTACTTCCGGCATGTGCAGCAGCTCTCGCAAGATTTCTTTCATAAATGGCAAACCGGCGACATCATGGCGCGGGCCACGAACGACCTGAACTTCGCGCGCATGCTGCTTGGCCCCGGCATCATGGGCACCGCCAACATGACGCTGCTGCCCTTCGTCTTTGGACTGATGATCTGGCTCAGCCCCTGGCTCACCCTAGTGACCATTCTTCCGATGCCCTTCGTTTCCGTCCTGGTGTATGCCTTCATCATGTACAACCACCGGCAATCGAAAGTCGTGCAAGAAGAATTCTCAACGCTGACCACCATGGCGCAGGAGAATCTTGCCGGTGCGCGCGTGGTGCAGGCGTATGGCATCGAGGAGCGCGAGCGCAAACGCTTCGGCGGGCAATCCAGCCGCTATATGCGCGAGAGCTTAAAGCTCAGCATTGTCATGTCGCTGGCGTGGCCCTTCATCGGCCTCATGGTGAGCGCCCTGACCGTGCTCATCCTGTGGAATGGCGGCTGGCAAGTCATTCAAGGCGAACTTGCCTTCGAGGACTTCTCGGCATTTGTAATTTGTCTCATCATGCTGGCCTGGCCTCTGGTTGAAATTGGATGGGTGCTCACCCTTTATCAGCGCGGCATCGTCGGCATGACGCGCATGCTCGATGTCATGGCCCAAGAGCCCACGGTGCGCGACACCGAGCGCACCCGGGCAGATGCGCCACCCATACAAGGCGCCATTCGCTTCGACCGGGTCAATTTCGGCTATGGGGGGGAGCCGGTCTTGAAGGACATTTCCTTCGAGATGCCCCGCGGCTGGACGGTAGGCATTGTAGGGCGAACGGGATCGGGAAAATCCTCGCTGGCCGGGCTCGTCTTTCGCGAATACGACGCCACATCCGGCGCCGTCTACCTCGATGGCATCGATGTGCAAGAGCGCCCTATCGCGCAGGTGCGCGATGCAATTGGCTGCGTGCCGCAAGACACCTTCTTGTTCAGCGACACGGTGCGCGCCAACATCTGCTTCGGCAGAAACGATGCCAGCGAAGAACAAATCCGCTCGGCCTGCGAAATCGCGCAGTTTCAAGAAACGGTAGACAACCTGCACGATGGGCTCGATACGCTCCTCGGCGAACGCGGCATCAACTTATCGGGTGGACAAAAGCAGCGCCTGGCCATTGCACGGGCAATCGTCCGCGATCCAAAGATCCTCATCCTAGACGACGCGCTATCAAGCGTGGACACGCATACGGAAGAGGAAATCTTGCAGGGCCTGAAGCGCGTCACGCAGGACCGAAGCACAATCATCATCACGCACCGCATCAGCGCCATCCAGCATGCCGATCTGATTCTCGTACTCGAGGATGGGCGCATCGCCGAGCGTGGAACGCACGAGGAATTGCTGGCGCGGAGCGGGGCCTACCTCGACATGTATGAGCGTCAACTGCTCGAAGAATCATTGGAAGAAGAAGTGTGAGCGGCGAATACCACGTCGAAGACGAAGCACAAGGGAAGTCGTACGACAGCGTCTTGATGCGCCGCTTGATGCACTACGTCAAGCCCTATCGCACGCAGTTTATTCTTGCGACGGTTTTTCTCTTTGCAGCGGCCGTCGTCAGCAATGCCGTGCCGCTGTACATCAAGCGCGCCGTAGACGGGCCCATTCAAGGGCCTGACCGCGTCCAGTTCGAAGAACAGATCCGCGAACTCGGCCCCGGTGAATCGCTGCCTCCGGAACAAGCCGAAGCCTACGAACAGCAAAAGCAGCAAGATTTCCAAGACCTGAAAAGCTATGCCCTCATCATCGCCATGCTTATGATCGGCGAGACCATTTTGCGCTTTGCGCAATTGGTCATCGTTGCGCTTGTAGGGCAAAAAACCATGCTGCAAATGCGGCTCGACATCTTCGAGCATCTGCAGAAAATGTCGCTGCGGTTCCTAGACAGTCACCCCGTCGGGCGCATGATGACCCGCGTCACCAATGATGTGGAAAAGATTCAGCAATCCATCGTCACCGGCATGGTGCAAGTCATCAGCGACTTTCTCACTATCGGCGTCGTGTTGGTCTTCATGTTTTACGTCAACTGGCAACTCGCCCTG
>CAZLBS010000038.1:0-4010 GCA_964557505.1 uncultured Nitrospiraceae bacterium
CTTCGGCGCCTTTTTGGCGGCCATGCTTTTCGCGGAGACCGATCCCGCGGCACTGTTTCGCATGGTGCAATTCATTCAGCGGATGTTCGAAGATGGTCCCCTCGGCTATGTGGGCGAGGCGTATGCCAGCGGCAACATCGCCGCCGCCAAGCTGGCAACATGGTGGAACAACTTCGTGATTCAGACGGTGCTTTACTCCGCGTTGCCTTCGCTCGTCATTCCAGGGGCGGCGCTGCTCAAAAACACGTTGACGTTCGGCGTTGTGGGATTCGGCTTAGCGCCTTATTGGGAAGGCGCGGCGGCGACCTTTGTCTTTCACGTGGGGACGTTTATTCTGGAACTCGAGGCGTACATTCTGGTTTCATTTGCCTCGCTTGTCATGCCATTGCGCATCTACCAGGCGCTGAGTCAGGCGGAGGCTCCTGCGGACGAGGAGCCCTCGGCGGGCTTCATGCGGCGGCTCTGGCTGGCGGCCCGCGTCTTGGGAAGGGCCTACGCCGCGGCCGTGCTTCCGCTCATTTCGATGACGCTCGTTGCGGGGATCATCCTCTTGATTGCGGGATTGTATGAAGCCACGACCCTGATCATCTTTGGGGGCCTAGGAGCCTCGTGAGCGGCGGCTGGGCTTGCGCACATCATAGGAAAGCTGGCTGTGAATCGAGCACTTGAACAAACGGAATCGCCGATGCGCACGTATTGGGGGCTTGCCGCCGCGCCGGCCATCGCCTTTGCATTGGCCGTGATGCTCTTCGCCGGCACAGGCGGCGCCGCGACGGAAGGACTTGACCGGGCTTGCGCCGAAGCGGCTTACGTGTCAGGCAAGAAGATGGAAGACCGGGGCAATCTGGAAGCGGCGACGCGGTTTTACCGCCAGGCGCTGACGGGCCGCTTTCAAGACCAAGAGTTGGAATGGCTGTGTGCGCGCACCCTGGGGGAGTTGCTTTACCGGCAGGGGCGCTATGGGGAAGCAGCGGATGTGTTTGGAGACTTGCCGCCCGAGGCCTTCACGGCGGCCGGCACGCTGACCGCATATGTGAAGGCGCTCCACGAGAACGGCAGCTTGGCGAAGGCGGCCGAGTGGGGCGGGCGCTGGCTCGAACGCGCGCAAGCCGAAGAGAATGTGGAGCAGCAGGTGTGGGCGGCCCAGCAGCTGGGCACCATCAAGCTCGAGCAGGGCCATCCGGAGGAGGCGCTCGCGTTCTACCGGCGGGCCGTGCAAGTGGAGCCCGCGAGCAACGCGCACGTGAACGCGGCACTCATTCTCCATGGCCAGGGGCGGCACGCGGAAGCGCTGGAACACCTCGACCAATTCCTCTCCCATGTCGATAGCGGCAAGTCATACCGGGACGCCATCGCCCTGAAGGAAAAAGTAACGGCCGCCCTATAGTGCAAGGCGGCCGCCACGCGTCTCCATCAAGCCCGTCTCGAAGAAACGAGTCTATAAGTTTTCCGACTCGCGACTGGGCTGGTCTTCGGGTTGTCGCCGGGGCGAGAAAAACTCGCGCACGTTTTCATCCGGCGTAATGATGAACCGGTACGTAGCAGGCGTAGGGTCGAATTCGCTGACATCCGGAACGCCTGGCGTGGCGCCGCCGCCGCGATCGACAAACGTCTGCGCGGTCAACACATACTCTGTCACCACACGCCGCTCGGGGTCGCCGAGAATGGAGACGTTGTTGACTTGGCGGCCGGCATCCGCGAAAGGCACCGTAAACCACGTATCCTGATTCGAGACAAATCGCCCGGCGATGTTCGCAAACCCGTTGATGAAGTCCGTGCCGAAGCCCATGGTAGGCACGAGCGGGATGGTGAATTCGAAGGCGTCCGCCACGACGATGCCCGTGCTGGTGGTAATCTGAAGGGGCCCTATCCGGAGCGGATTGTTGTTGCCGCCATTTAGCAGGTTGCCGCTGTTGGCTCCCGTGCGCCTGAGGTCCAGCAGGAGGTAAAGCACGTCGCTTGCGGGGTCGTACAACTCAGGGTCGTTCAATCCTTCGAAGCTGACGCGCCCTTGCAGGCTGACGACGGCAAGGCTGCCCCCGTACAGATCCTCGGGAGGCATGGGAAAGGCTTCGGGGTTCCTTTGGATTTGCTGGTCGCCGGCGATCCCGCCCGGTCCTGATGCCGCACGCGAGGGCGGGGGGCCCGGCGCAACGATCGGCCCTTGGTAGTTGCGCCACCATAAAGTCGCTTCGAGCGAAGTGTCGGGCACGAGATTATCGTTGATGCGGAAGCGAATCCAGTTGGGGCTGCGCGGCCCTGTGATCCCCGGATTGACATAGGCGACATCGCGGCCAAGCACGGCTCCCGGCTGGAGAATCAAGTCATTCTCATTCCCAACGGGCCAGGCCGCTGGATTGAGCTGGTCATTGAAGTCCAGGAAGGGCGTGGCGGCGAGATCCGCAATGCCCGGCCATTGACTGATGTTGCCCGCTTCGTCGCTGTTTTGCACGACAAGCAACAGCCAGTTGTCGAGCACGGCATTGCCGCCGGCTGCCAGTTCTTGAAAGACCCGCGCGGGCAGTTCTGGGGTCGAGGGGTTCAGCGGCCCCCATTCCTGCCAAGAGCCAATCGAGAGATACGGCCCGTTCGACGGGGAGCCTGTGGGGGTGCCGGCAACGTCGCCGAACAGCTGGTAGGTGAAGAGCGGGAAGGGCCCGCCGACAGTTTCGGGGTTGAACCCGCGATTGGTTTCCCAGGTGAAGTCGGCCTCTTCCGGTTCGAGCACGGCCCCATCGGTATGCGACGTGAGGCGGGCCCCGGTATCGAGCATCCACCAAAGGCGAAGGGGGGCCAACCGCCGTTGCGGTTCATCATTACTGCTGGAGCGAAGCGTTGCCGGGGTCTGGTTGGAGACCCGGTCTTCACCGCCAAAAAGCAGGCTCGTCTGCCAGAACTCTTCATCGGATTCGATATGCTCTGCACGTGCGATGCTCGGGGCGTCAGGCTGGAGCGTCACCCCGCCCACCGTGCTCGTGCCGCTGTCATCGGAAAGGAAGTCCCAGCTTTGCTGGACGCGCGCCTCCTTCAAGAACGCTTCACTTTCCAACGCGAGATATGGCCAGAGGGGGCCATAGAAGACGGAGCCGCCATTGGGCACTTCGCGGTCGTCTACCGCAGCGTCGACACGGACGGGCGTTTCGGGCACAAACACGTCGAAACGGTCCGGTGCGTAATCCCAATAAAGCGGGAAGAGGCTGTCGAGCGGACCATCCTCTGAGAGGTTGGCCAGGCTCGGCAAGACATCGGCGACGGTGAGCTGTGCGGGCAATGAAACCGCGGCGCCGTCTTGCAAGGGCAGGCGGAAACCCGCGACAGGGCGGTCGGTTAGGACATCTGCGGGCAGGAAGGGGTCGGGGCCCTTGATCGATGCCCGCGGTTCGAAGCGGAAGGCCTCATCGACGGTCGGATCGATAAAACCCATGCGCATGCGGACGCGGAGGTTTTCATTGATCGCGAGGATGCCCGGCGGCTCGAGCAGGTTCGATACGGACCCGACATTGAAGAACACGTTGCCGCCCGAGCCGCCGCCGCCCGCGTCAGTGCCGGCGATGAGCATCGACCCGCTATCGATCGGGAAGTCGGGCAAATCGGGAAAACCGATGGCCGCATTGCCGCCCAGAAAGTGGGGGTGTTTCCCGAGCGAGAGGATTTCGCTGGCGTCGTAGATGTCGTTGCTTTGCTCGATGAAGAAGCCCGCCCGCGGATTTTCGCCGCTGAAGTCGAGGTCGTAAAGCGGCGGGATGGTATCGATGAGCGCGTGCCGGCCATCAAGGGCATCTTGCGTGGCAACGATGGTCGAGCCGCCATCTAGATCAGCGAAATCAGCTACCGCGCCGGGTCTAAGGAAGACGGCCTCGGCGCCCAGGACGACGCCGTCGACGAGCGGAAAGATAGCGGCATGCCCATCGGTGAAAATGCTGGCGGGCAGTTCGCCGGTGCGGGTCGTCAGGATGGTCTCGAAGCTGTCGATTTCCCAACGGCGTGAGTTGGGGGTGATGACGGCGTCA
>CAZLBS010000038.1:4110-11363 GCA_964557505.1 uncultured Nitrospiraceae bacterium
TCGTCCTCGATGTCGTCTGGAATGGCATCCGGATCGGGCACTTGGCCGCTCAGGGCCAACTCCGCGACCGCGGGCAGGGCATCTTGCACGACGAGCAGCGCCTCCACCACCGAACCTCCGCCTTCGGCCAGGTCGAACGTCAGCTCGATGACGGCGCCGCCGGGGCCGATGGGTTCGCCTTCCGAAGCCGGGCGTTCCAACGGGGCAATGTCGGTATCGAGCCAGGTGAAGAAGAAAGGCGCGTCGCCGAATTCATCGGCGCCGACCTCTTTGGCTTCGTCGCGGGAATCCAGTTCGATGTCGTTGAGCAAGGTCAACAACCCTTCAACCCGGTCGACCAGCGGCGAATCCTGATCGAGGATGCGTCCGAAGAACAACTCTTCGGGCAAGCTGACGCCATCGGGCACGCCCTCGGCTTCGGTAATGAAGGGGTACACCAGCGGGGGCCGCAGGTCGGGCGCGGGATTCGAATCGTAAATCTCGCCTGCGAGATCGTAGTGCATGTTGTCGCCTCGCGCTCCCGAGGCGTCTTCCAGCACGATGAGCCCCGGGCGCGGCTCGGCGCCAAGGCCATCGCTGTCAGCCTCTCGGAAGGCCCCGTCGAAATTGCGCCAACCCAAGGAGCCGCTGATCAGCACCTGCTCATCTTCCCGGGGCCGATCGACTGGTTCGAACTCGATTTCGATGGTTGGGCTATCGGACGCCACGCCCGCGACAGCACCATCGCTCGAGACAAATTGGTATACATCCGCTTCGCTTCGGGCGCTCAGGCGGAAGGTATAGAGCCCAGGACCCTGGACCACCTCCGAGAGGTCGTACACGAGTTGGGTCGGCGATGCCACGGGAACCGCCAAAGGGGAATCATCCACGAGTTCGCCGGACAGGGGGGCGTCGTCCCATGTAACGCTGGTCTCGCTCCATTCGCCGCGGTCCGCGCTGGCGCCAGGATTGGTGAACTCGGCGAGATAAAGACGCGGCGGGAAATTTGGGAAGCCTGGCGACCCGGCATCGGTCAAGATCAGCCGGGCACTCGTGGCCCGCCCGATTTCGTCCGCGTCCGCCACGGGCAACTCCGGCACCTCGAACCGCAACAGCCCATCTTGCTGCCCGACCGGGCTTTCGAGCGAGAGCAAATTTAATCCGCCGAAATTGACGCCGGGTTGGCTCTCTCTGATTTCCGCGTCGCCACACACTTGCACGGGTGCGCCGGGCGTGGCGCAGGCACAACCCAATGTGGTGTCGTCGACATCGAAGAAGGGCCCGCCGCCCCCGAACCGCGCCCCCACGAAACTGCCGGCGCTATTCACGAAACTGGCATAGAGGCGGGGCGCGCGGGGCGAGCCCGAGCCGCATGAGTCTGTATTGCCGGCTTCGCGGCTGCCGAATCTCGGGCCTAGTGGCGAGCCAGTCGGGGGCGCTTCATAGGTCAGGCGAAAGCGCACTGGACGCCCGGCAAGAAAATCGGTGGCGCGCAAGTCCTGAAGCATGCCGTCCTGAAGAATGCCGGTTGCATCGAAGCGGTAAAGGCCGACGCCGTCCATCTCGACTTCGTCGAGCAAGCGGCCTGGAAAGCCATCGGCCGCTTCTACCGAATCCCAGGTCAGCTCCGCTTCGCACGGAAAAGCCGTCTGGTTTTCCAGCGCGTATAGCTGCACCTTGCCTTGGGCGAATTCATTCACCTGGCACAGTTCCAAGGTGAGCGTCTTCAGGCGGTCGATGGCGCCCCCCTCGCTCAACTCGTCGTTGCGCAGCAAAAAGGAAATGATGGCATCGCGCCGGCCCTCGGGAGGCACTACGGATGTATCGGGATTCTGCGGGGCGACAGTAAGAACCGATTCTTCGCCAGCAGTGGCAGGATCGGCAGGGCCAGCGGGTTCAACGATGGTGATATCGTCGACCGCCGTGAAGATTTCGTTGGAGACATCGGGCGCGCCGAGATCCGGAATCGCGATGGTCTGCGCGGCGCCGGCCAGCCCTGTGCCCGGCAAGATGGCCCGCACGCCGATGCCGTCGTTGGCGATGATCGAGCAGAACTCGATTTCGGTGCCGCGCGCGGGATCCGAGGCGGAGCCCGTTACCTCGATGCCTTCGCTTTGAGCGCCGAACACGACTGTATTGCGCACAATGGTGTTGATGGCGCTGCGGATGGAGATACCGGTCTCGGTCGAGCAGTCGACAATGCAGCGGTCTATCACGGTGTCGACCGCTCCCTGCACGACGACCGTGGCCTGGGACATGAGGCCGCCGCCCGTGAGGGTCAGACCTTCCAGCGTGACGCTGGCAATGCTATCGTCGACCATGCCGCTGGTGACCGTAATGGCAGCATTGCTGCCGCCGTCGATCACCACATCGAAGGGCCGGCCAAAGGTAAGGCCAGTGGTATTGGGGTCGCCGTCTTCATCGGCCACGCCCCGCAGCAGCACTTCATTAAAACCGTTGCCCGACAACACGGCGGGGTTTGTTTCTTGATAGGCCGCGCCGCCCGCAAGGCAGGTGATCCAGATTTCGGCCGGGCCGGAGCGCTCGTTCGCGGCTTGCAGCGCTTCATCAATGGTTCCAAAAATCTCGAAGGGGCCGGCATTGAATGCGTCCTCTTCTTCCGGGGCGAGGCAGGTGTTTTCCGGGTCATAGACCACGAGAATGTCTGGCTGAAACTGCGCCGCTGCCGGGCCGGTGAACAAGGCAAGGGCGGTGATGGCGGCCAGAAACGGGCGCCATGCGGCGGCGTGCGTGCTTTGCATGCCGCGGATTGCTCGGTAATGTGGTAACGATTTCATGGGAACGTCCTTCCCCTGGCGCGTGCCGCCCCGATGGCCGCCCCGGCTTGTGCATTCCTTTTCACATTTCGCTGCGCCAGCATGAGGGGTTGGCCGCCGCCCATCTCCGGCGCGGCCGCGAGTTCCACACCCGCGGCCCTATGCATCAGCGCTCGTAGACGACGCGCACTTTGCGCTCGCCGAGCACTTGGAAGTTCTGGCGGTATTGCAACAGGCCGCCTTTCGGTTGGTCCGCTGAATCCACATAGCCTGACTGCGCGGTCACGATGATTTCGAAGACGTCGCTGCGCGTCGAAATGCCATTGAACATGCGCGACAAGCGGAGCGAAGCTTCTTCGAAGCGGTAGTTGTTGCGCTCGAAAATGAACGGCCCCGCCGGATAGCGAATGTCGCCATAAGCGGCGACGGCAGCCTTGCCTTCACGCGGGGGCGTGAAGGGCGGCAGCGGCGGCAGGAAGATGACGTCGAAGTCGATCTCCCGCGGGTATTCATTGGCGAAGTGGGGCGCCTGATTCTCGATGCGCGTGCCGCCGGGCAAGTTCTGGGCATAGGCATACAAGTCGCCTGGGAAGCGGTAATAGCGCCCGTCGCCCCAATCGGGCATAAACTCCCGGATACGCGACGCGATGGACATCGCGTTCTCGCGCACGCTGCCGGGGTTGTCCGGGTCGCCATCGTCGTCGAATTCGGCCGATGTCAGTTCCCGGCGCAAATCGAAGAGGCCATCATTCGCCGCAACCGCGGGGTTAAGCTGGAACGTGTTGAGCGTCGCCTCTGGCAGCAGGCCCAGCGGCTCGAACAGCTTGCCGTTTGGGTTCGTGACCCACGTGTCGTCGACGCCGTTATTGTCAAAGTCGAAGCGGAAATCCGCGGTCCCCGGTGGCGGCGGCAGGTCGTTGCCATCGGCGCGCACGTCTTCAGGCCGGGTCAACAGGCCGGGCAAGCCCATGAGCGGATTGTGCAGGACAATGCCCACAGCGGAATCGCCCCGGGTGCTGCGGCGGGCGCTTTGGGCGGTGTTGATGTTGATGAGCCCGCGGGAGCGGTGCTTGGGCGCCAACACCACTTTGGTAAAGCGGTTGAGCCTGCCGGGGGTTGCCTTGTTGCGGAGGCGCAGCGCCAGATAATTGTTCTCGACTTTGACGGTGCCGAAGGGAATGATGCCCTCGCTGTTGGGCGTAACGCCGGTGAGGGCGCCGAGGCTCTCCTGAAGGCTCGAGCCGCGGTCGAGCACGCCGGGGTCGCGGGGGTATTCAAGCGTGGGCCACGCGCGGCGGTTGCCATCGCGGTCGGTATAGAACTCGATGTCCACCGCAAGGGTAGATGGATCGACATCGTCGCTCAGGTCGATGAAGGAATTGCCTTCGCTGGTGTAGAAATCCCGGGCGCTGCCGAGCGCTGCGATCTCTTCTTCGCGCCCGCGCCGCAGTCCATCGAGCGGGATCGCCGTCACGACGTAGGCACGGTATTCGCCGTTCTCGAGGCCGTCGTCCCCATCCCACTCGAAGAGCACATCAGCGAAGGAGCTGGGAGGCAGGTTCGGATCGAGCGCATTGGCCGCGAAGCGGTTGCCCGAGACATACGCCACGATGCGCTTCTCCGGCGGATAGCGATCGATCAGCACGAGGGGCTGCGCATTGACGGCGGCCGGCGGCGAGACCACGGGCGACATAAGCTGCGCGAATAGCGTCCGGCGCGGGAAATTCACGACGGGCGTCTGAAACGGCGTGCCCAGGTCAGGGGCATTGGGCGAGGCGGTAACTTGAAGCACCGTGCCGGTTTCTTGGGGCGCGTCGAAGCTGAAGAGGAAGAGCGGCATCCACTCTTCGGGCGGCAAATCGAGCGGGGCCTGGTCGACCCAATCGACCCGGCCGGGCGTGCCCGTGGGATAGTAGACCGAGGCCTGACCGGCGTTGAGTTCCAGCGGCTCTTGCTTGGTAACGGCGGTGATGGCGGTCCAGTCTTCCTTAAACGCTTCGGCAAGCAAGACGCCATCGAGGCGGTAGCGTTCGAGGCCGGAGGGTTCCTGGCCAGCCTCTTCGAGGCTGAAAGGCGTGCCCTGTTTTGGGAGCTTCCCCTTGACAAACGGAAAGCCGGGCGGATTCGTCTGCAGCGGATTGCTCCCCGCGAAGAAGTTGCGGAAGAGGGTGAAGGCCGGCAGCGTCATGAGATCGCCGGCGGAGGTAAAGGGGCGGTTGCGCACGAGGGCCTTCGAGAAGGTCCAGCGCTTGAGTTCGCCGCGCCCCGGACCATTCGCCGGGATGAAGACCGGCGGAGCTGGATACGGATCGCGCACGTGGGACGACTCTTGGAAGGTCTCGGCAAACTTGAACTGACGGCCCGCGTCGGGGTTGACCGTGATGGCCGTCGGCACCGAGGTGAGGTCTTCCGGCTGACTCCAAATGCCCGGCTCGTTTCCGACGCGCGGGTTTTCGAGATAGCGCGCGAAGTAATTCATGCGAAGGGGCGACGCTTCCAATTGATGCGCGATCTGCCGCTCATCGGGCGTCAGCGTGCGTTCGCCGGTTCGCTCGAGCGTTCCGTTTCCTAGGAGGCCATCCCAGCGCATGGCGAGGCCTTCGGCAATGGTCGGCTGAACGTTGATGAATGGCGGGCTGCCGTAGTCGTATTGCTTGCGGCCCCAGCCATGGGTCCAATCGTCGTAGTTGCCGTCGGTGGGTTCCCACCGGTTGGTCGTGCCGTGGCGGTCGCCGCGGTCCAGCGGATGCCGCCGCTCGAGGGAGCGGTAGAAGTCGACCGCCATGGTGTCGTCGGGCCACGTCGCCTCTATCGTCACGAGGTCGGACAGCTGATCGCCGAAGCCGGCGCCTGAGAAGGGCCCATCGAAAAGCGGCTCGCGCTCGAGCGCATCGCCCACGTTGGGCTCAATGGGTACCGGAATGCGCAGGCCGATAGCCGGATTGAACGTGCTGGGAAGGCTCGCGTCGAAGGCGATGTTCGCCGGGATGCCTTCATGGATCTGGCGGTTGACGACATCGCGCTCGCTATAGGTGACGCGGTCGGCGATGCGGTCTTGGTTGGGCGGGCCGACATACAGGGTCACAATGACATTGTCGCCTGGATACCAGCGCTCTTCCACGAAGGTCTTGAATTCGGGGGAGTCGTTGAAGGCGAGGTCCAGATTCCCTTGGTCGCTGTAATCCAGTACCGGAAGAATGGTCTGGCGCTCGCCGAGCCCGGGGCGTCCAAAGCGGATGGGGTGATGCCGGAAGCCATAGCTCCCGGGCTGGAGACCGAAAATGTTGGCGCTGAACAGGGCGTTGACCCAACCGGCAGGCGGCACGAGCCGGCCGAATTCGGGCGGCTTGGCTCCGCCCGCGGCGACCAAGCGGCGATCGCCTTCGTCGATGCCCTCTAAGCCGCGGTTCAGGATGTCTGTCGGGCGGTCCACGCCGAAGTACGCCGAGCCCGTGGCGGGGTCGAGTTCTTCGTACATGTCGTTGTCGACGAAATCGCGCGAGAGCACCGCGTTGTCGGCATCATTGTCGACCAAGTCGCGCTCGGGATAGTTGGGCAATGCCCCTCCGCCCAGCACCATGGCGGCAACCTGAAGGAGGCCGCCGGCCCCGGCCGGAGGCGCGGCCTCGCCATTGATCGCGTCGACTTCCAGCTGGACGATGCGGTCGTAGGCCTTGTTGGGCAGGGAGCCGGCGGGGCTGCCGGCCGAGTCCCATGCGCTTGGATCGGTCGTGCTGAAGACGCCGCTCAGAGGCTCTTGCAATTGCGGAATGCTAAAGAACTCGAGTTCGTCTGGCGCGAGGGAAATGCCGCGGTCCCGCAGGTAGCGGTCCAGGTCGAACGTCGCATCCCGAAACGGCAACTCCGCGTCGTCGACGCCATCGCCGTTGTAATCAAGAAAGTCGAACACTTCGTCCGCACCCAGCCCCCGGTAGAACACGGAGCGCGGCACTGGCGAAAGATCTGGCAGCGAACCGCCCGGCCCGGCCTCCTCGGCAATCGGGTCGTAGGGAACATTGGTCGATGGGTCGATCATGGGGATCGGCGGATACGTTGGCCCGGGAAGGAAGTTATTTCCCGGGGCAAGCAATTGACTGAAGAACCCGTCCGCCGGATCACCGTCCTGTTGCCCGAAGAAGAAGCGATAGTTGCTGCCCGTCGTGGCGGTGAAGTCAATAAAAGGGACTCGATTGGTAAGGCCAATGCCGTTGCGTTCGAAAGCGCCTAACCCGGGAATATCGACATCTGAAAAACCCGTCGGGGAAAGGGGATCCGGCACCTCTGTTGGGAGCGTTCCGAAGTCGTACTTATTGAATCCAAGCAAGAGCATGCCGCCTGGCGCAATCAACGTGCCGTCTGGCACCCTGCCCAGAAGCGGGCGCGGCTCGGCGCGGGCGAGGAAGTCCGGCAGATCGTTGCCCGTCGCGGGATCAATCAGCGTTGCCGCCGGCGCCGCCGAACGGTGTCCGCTGATCTCGAGGGTCCAGCCGCTCATAT
>CAZLBS010000038.1:11373-13555 GCA_964557505.1 uncultured Nitrospiraceae bacterium
TCCGAGATGTTCACCACTTCCACCCACTCGTGGTCCGGCTCCTGGCTGAAGTCGAAGAAATTGATGAACAACTCTTGATCAGGATCCGCCAGGTCCGATTTCGAAATCGCGACGTATAGGTAGATTTGGTTGTCGGCATTCGCCGCATAGGGCGGGATTTCAACGGTGAAACCCGTGAACGCCCCATCCTGGCCATAGCCGGCAGACTCGACTTCCCCATCGATGGCGTCAAGGGTGTCGAGAAAGAAGTTCGATGCAGCGCCGTCGAAGGGCCGATCGAGGCTTGGGGCCAGCATGGCGTTGCCATTGACCGCCGCAAGTTCTGCCCGCTCTGCCTCGACCGGATTCGCCGGATCGAGGAAGCCTTCCGGCTGCGCCGCGAGTTCGGCGTCCAGCACAACCTTTTGGGCGTCGCCCGACTGATCCCAGAAGTCTTCCCAGAAACCCGCGGGGACGGCATCAGGGCTGGCGTCGTCGGGATAATTGCGCGGCAAGGATGCGGGGCCGAAAAGCTCTGGATCGCTGCTGAATTGACTGGACACCAAATCCAGATCAGCGACAACCCCGCGGCCGGATGCGTCGAACTGCTTGGTGAAAAGCAAGTCGCCGCTATCGCCACCGCCTGGATTCGTGCGTTCGTCAGGTACCCCAGCACCAAGGGGCCCGCGCCCATACTTCGTGACAAACTGGATGTCCAAGGGATCGACCAGCGTCGGGTCGCCTTGGGCGTTGGCGGTATTGATGACGAGGTAGTAGCGGCCGGGCGGCAAGCCGGGCCCAGGGCCAAAGCGCCATTCCATGACGTTATAGGCGAATTGGTCCGCTTCAGGATCGCCCAGTTCGCTGTCGTCTTGGTCTGCATCCCCATCATTCACTGTCAGGTCGACAAGCGTGGTGCCATCGCCGATATAGGTTTGCGTCGTGCTGAAGCCCACACCGGGCCCAAGTGAATCCAGAGGCGTGCCACCGTCGGGCCGCCAGGACGTGGCATCATCGGCGCCGGCCGTGAATGCGATGCGGGGGGCCCAGGGGGCTGGAAGCGCGGGCAAAATCGCGGCAGGGTCAGACACGGTAACCAGCGAGAGTGCGTCTTGCAACACATCGAAATCTGGCTGCACTTCAAGGGTGCTTGGGTCGGCATCAAGATTGCGGCCAAAGTAGGAAAAGGCGTTTGGATTGAATCGCGCGGCGATGGCCGGTTCCGAGACGGCGTTGCCGTCGATCCCGACGTCCCACGGTACCGTGAAGGCGTCGTTGTTCACGAGGTCGTTGTTGTTCTCGCTCCAATACGCAAGGGCTTCGGCTTCGACGCGGCGGACAGGGCGGACCATGAGTTCGTTGATGACGATGCTCTCGACCCCGGCCACGGTGTATTCGAGGCGCTTTCGCGGGGTCGTGGCTTCGTTGGGGAATTGCGATTCATTCCACCAGTTGTCGTCGAGGGCGCTGGTGTAGGTCGCGCGGACGTGATCGCTGTCGCGGAAATCCTTGATGTTGACGCCGAGCTGTGCAGCCCGGAGATTCGGGTCGGGATTGAGTTCGAACGTAGGCCGGTCCAGGCTTGGCGGACTGTCGAGATCGCTGATGAGCGGGAAGCGTATGGAGGTATGGGAGCTATATAGCCCATCCATGAAACCGGCCACGCCGCCCGGCGTGCGCGGCGAATTGGTCGCCGTGTCGGCCTGGATATCGGCGAGATAGGCCTCGGCGAACCCTTCGATGCCGCCCGGCCCGGTAAAGGTGTAGCCAAAGTCTTCGCGCAGGGCCTGATGAATCTCCGCCGGGGAGGCGAGGTTAAGGTCGAGCTTGATGCCAGTGATGTTTTCGTTGGACTGCACTGGAAGCGCCAGCCCGGCGAACTGGCCGTCCTCGACATCGCCGATGTATTTGCGGCGGTCTTGCTTTTCCGAAGACTGCACGGTGGTGATGTCGCGGATGTTGCGGAAGAGATTGGGGAAGGGGGCGTTGCGGTCGACCAGTTTGGCGAGTTCTTTCGAGCGCAGGTTGCGATCGCCCAACTCCCCAATCTCGTCAATGATCAGGTCTTGTTCCTGGCCGCTGACGGTACCGCCATCCGGGTTGTCTTCATCCGGCTCGTACAAGATGTAGTCGTCGTTGTCCTTGTCGTCGTTTTCCGCAAAGGCATTTCGGTAGGGGCGGTAGCGTTGCAACTCGCCCGGTT
>CAZLBS010000039.1:0-9909 GCA_964557505.1 uncultured Nitrospiraceae bacterium
ACCCCCATCCCAGCGCTTTCGGGCTTGACGCTTGCATACATGGGCGCGGCGGAATATGACCCCGCGGAATGGGGCAAGCCAGCGCCTATCGCCACGCCGGCCTTTGCCGAAGACGCGATGCCTGAAAACTGGCAACAGGACGTCTCGCGCAAAATTCACCTCGACTTCCACACGGGCGGCTTCGTCAAAGGCGTCGCGAAAGACTTCGACCCGGAACGTTTCGCGCAGACATTGGAAGATGCCTCGGTCAACGCGGTGAGCCTATTTTCCAAGTGCCATCATGGCTATGCTTATTACAATACGGAAGTGGGCACGCGGCATCCGGGGCTCGGCTTCGACTTGATGGAGGCCATGATCGAGGCCTGCCATGCACGCGGCATCAAGGTCTGGGCCTACTACTCGGTCAATGTAGATGAGTTGTATGCGACGACGCAGGAAGGCGAAAACGTGGTGTGGAATGCCTTCCAGCGCGTGCACCCGGGACTCGAGACGCCGTACGTGCAGGACTACGCCTGGCCGATGATTCGCGAGATCGTGGGGCGTTATGACCTCGACGGCATCTGGTTTGATTTTCCGGGGGAGGAGGGTTTCGTCGAGCAGACCATCGCGGAGATCCGGAAGCTCCGTAAAGACGTAGCCATTGCCTACAACCACCAGAGCCGCCGCCCGCTCGAAGACTTGCAGCATCAGGATATCCTGGAAATAGAAGCATGGCAGCACATGCAATCGCTGTATTACTTGCCATATATCGCGCGGTATGCGCGGGCGGCAACGCCTACGGTGGGCATGACGACGCGCTTCTGGTGGACCTGGGGGGACTTCGGCGGACTGACCGACGAGGCCATGCTGCGATTCGAGGCCGGGGCCTGCCTCACCAATGGGGCCCTGATGACCATTGGCGACCAACTCCATCCCTATGGCTATCTGGACCAAGCGGCCTATCAGCGACTCGGCACGGCGCTCGGCCTATACAAGGAAATGGAACAGTACGTCTTCGATTCCGAACTGGTCCCATATGTCGCCTTTCTTCGGCAAGGGGAGACGGGCGAGGATTTGCTCCGCCCGGTGCTGGATGCGGGGTTGAACTTCACCGTAGTCGATGAGACCAGCAGCCTTGCCCCCTTCGCCGCGCTCATCATTGCCAAGCCGGCGGAGCTGGATGAAGACTACGTCGCAAAGGTCGAGCAGTATGTCCGGGGCGGCGGGCGCTTGCTGACGTATGGAGCCGTGCCCGCAGCCATGCATGACATGCTCGGCATCGCGCGCCCCGATGCCGGCTTGGCGGCGGGTTATCTCCGCGCGGCCCCGGAACACTTCCCCTCGATTCCCGAGATGGATGTCTTCACGTACGCTGGCGCCCATCTTGTCGAGCCCGCCGAATCGGCCGCCGTGCTGGCGCCCTTTGTCTACCAGATCAACCAGGGTACGCCGCACCGGATGTCGCACCTCTACAGCCCGGCCATGCAAGAGCCCTCGCCATATCCGGCGGCGATGGTCAACCGCCATGGCGAAGGGATGGCTGCCTATATTCCCTGGGACCTCCATGACGTCTATTTGAAGAGCGGCAACACCCAGCACCGCAAGATCATGCAGGATGTGCTCTACCACATGATCCCTCCGGCAGAGCGCGTCCTCGAATTGGACAGCCCGGTGACCCTCGAGGTGGGCGTATACACGCAGGGCGAGCGGACAATCGTGCATTTGTTGCACTGCCCGCAGGGGCGCCGGTCCAACTTCGAGGAAGACGCCTTCGGGATCATGAAGGTTCAGCAACAAATGATCGAAGACATGCCCACGGTTAGGGGCGCCGTCATCCGAATGCCTGCGGAGTGGGTCGAAGGCAAGTCGTTGCGCGATCCTATGAAACCTGACGCGCGACTTGACCTTCGCCTTGAAGATGATTCGGCAGTCATTACGGTGCCGGACTTCGTTATATACCAAGCAATTATTATTGAATAGCCCTCGTTTTTCGAGATTTCGCCGCCATATAGTTGTCGCAAATTTGTCGCAGAATAGTCTTGGCACGCTACGCGAACGATGATAGGCTGCATGCGCAATGCTCGTAGGCCATAGCCGCAGGCGCGGCTGTGTGTCATCAACTCAGCTGATAAATCATAGTTCAAGGAGTGCAGCGACGATGAAACGCGGATTCACATTGATCGAACTCTTGGTGGTGATCGCAATCATTGGCATCTTGGCGGCCATTCTATTGCCCGCACTTGCGCGTGCGCGGGAAGCTGCCCGCCGGGCTTCATGCCAGAACAATCTCAAGCAATTTGGGCTTGTCTACAAGATGTATTCCAACGAATCGCGGGGGGAACGCTTCCCGTCCTTGTTTGCGGCCTTCGCTCGCGATGCCTATGACTGCGATGCATTTACGGACGACACCTCCATAAACTTGGCGGCGCCGACAACGCAGCGCGATCTCTTCGAGCTGATGCCCAACACCGACCAAATCTATCCTGAATATTTGACGGACCCGAATATCTTCATCTGCCCGTCAGATGCGAATTCCTCTTCCGACGATTGGACGACGCCACAGGGCGCAAGCTACTTCCGCATTGTGTGCGATGAGGGGGATGATCAAGGCCTTCTCGTGGCGCAGGACAGCTACCTTTATTTTGGGCACCTCTTCGATAAGACTGAGGTAACCGATGAACTTTGGCCTGACCCAACGAATGGGGGCGCATTGATTCCTGCTCAGACAGCTGCCTGGCAGATTGAAGTGCAGGAACTCGTGAGTGGCATCGACGAGGTCATCGCGGTGGACAACGATGTGAACATCTCCGACACAGCGCTGGCACTCATTTCGCCGGAAGGCCCTATCGGCAATGGCAATGGCAATACGATCTTCCGTTTGCGCGAAGGCATTGAGCGATTCCTCATAACCGACATCAACAACCCGGCGGCCAGCGCTGCTGGGCAGTCGGAGATCTTCATCTATTTCGACACTGTTTCAACCGAAGTGGCGGACTTCAATCACATCCCAGGCGGTTCCAACGTGCTCTATTTGGATGGTCACGTGGAGTTCCTCAATTACGATGAGCAAAACGGCGAAGCGCCGGTGAACGGTCCTTCTGCGCGCGGCATTGGCAACTCCGTCCGGTAGCGCCAACAACACCCTCCCGACGGAGCCTTGACATCGCTACGGCCGGACCTGCCCCCAGCATGAGGCAGGTCCGGCTTTCTGTTTGGGGCGCGCGCCAAACGTAAGAGGTTGGGCTGCCGCCTGCCTCAAGCGCGCCTGCGCAGCTAGCCCTACAATACCCGTCCCAATACACTTCCAAATGGAAGCGCCTCTCCTACCGGACCGTAACACAGCGAAAACCATTTGCTCATGGGGTCTTGACTTGGGGGCCAAACTCTGTTAGCTTACGCCGTAAGCTTACGCGGTAAGCGAGGCCCGCGCCGAGGTGCAGGGGCGGGTCTGGGGTTCATTCATGGTCTATAACAGGAGTGTAGCGATGCAGAAGAAAGGTTTTACCCTGATCGAGCTGTTGGTGGTGATCGCCATCATCGGCATCCTGGCGGCAATTCTGTTGCCGGCCTTGGCCCGAGCGCGTGAAGCGGCACGCCGGGCGAGTTGCCAAAACAATCTCAAACAGTTCGGCATCATCTTCAAGATGTATTCGAACGAATCCCGCGGGGAACAGTTCCCGGCCTTGCATGCGGATGCCGCCGCGTCGTTCTATGAATGCGCGAATTTCACGGACGAGCAATCGCTTACGACCGCCACACCGCTCACGACGGCAGGCTTCTTCTTCCGCAATATGCCGAGCACGCCGCAGGTGTACCCGGAGTATCTGACGGACCCGGCGATCTACGTGTGTCCGTCTGACGCTCAAACCAGCACGGACAACTGGACCACGCCGCAGGGTGCGAACTACTTCCCGCTTATCTGCTTCAACGCAGACACGGGCCAGGCCGACAACTTCTCCGGCAATTTGGCGGGCGGCGGCAGCTACTACTACACCGGCTATGTCTTCGACAAGACGGATGGCGATGATCTCCGGACGACGAATGCCGGCGGCGCGGTGATCAATGCCCAGGGCGCTGCGTGGGTGGTGTCTGTGCTTGACGCCAATTTCACGACAAGCGACCCCTTCAACAACATCGTGGCCGATGTGCAGCAAGACGTCGACGCCTCACAGGCCTTCGGCATTTTGCCGGTGGACAGCAGCGCCATCCTGGGCAATGGCGACAGCCAGACCATTTTCAAGCTGCGCGAAGGTATCGAGCGCTTCTTGATTACCGATATCAATAATCCGGCGGCGAGCGCGCAGGGCCAGTCGGAAATCTACATCTATCATGACCTCGTGTCGACCGACCCGGCGAGCTTCAACCACGTTCCGGGCGGGCGCAACGTACTCTTCCTGGATGGGCATGTCGAGTTCCAAAACTACGACAACGAGGCCGGCCCTGGCCCCACCAATGGACCATTCGCACGCGCTATTGCAGCGTTCGACTTGTAGAACCTAGCTCACACCACACGATCCAGCGGTCGCTATGCGGGCTTGCCGTTCACCCTTCTGGCGGCAAGCCCGCCCGCTTTTTGGCATGATGACCCTGTCCTGTTTCATGACGCTGCAGTTAGGAGACCCGCTTTGCGCTTGCTGCCATATGCCCTGGTGCTTTGCCTGTTCGCGCCCAAGGCTCTCGCCGAAGAAGTGCCTTGCCCCCCAGACCTCGCGCCGATGCATGGCGAGGTCATCCAGCAATTGGCCGGCAACGCGTTCGCCGGCGCCTATGTGCTCATCACAAAGGATGGCGAGACGCTCTGGTCGCAAGGCTTTGGCTATGCCGACCTGGAGCGGCAAGACAAACCCACGGCAGACACCCCATTTCTCCTGGCATCCACGACGAAGCCCATCGCCGCGACCGGCCTGATGATGCTCGCGGATAAGGGCCAGCTCGACATCGACCAGCCAGTCAATGCCTATCTGCCGGGTCCAAAGCTGCGCGCGCACGTGGGCAGTGCAAGCGGCATCACCGTGCGGCGGGTCCTGCAACACAGCGCTGGACTGCCCACCTACTATCAATTCTACTATCACGCAGGCACGCGCCCGGACATGGACGAAAGCATTCGGCGCTGGGGGTATGCCACGCGCCTGCCCGGGGAAGCCTGGCATTATTCCAACTTTGGATATGGCCTGGCCGACTATTTGACCGAAGTGGTCAGCGGCCAGGCATGGCCAGACTACTTGGCAGACGAATTGTTCGCCCCGCTGGGCATGCGAAACTCGAGCGCCCGGTATTGGGGCGAAGATTTGCCCAACAAAGCCACGCTCTATACCAAAGACCTCGCGGGCCGTTTCGTGGCCGTCGGGGCATATGACTTCGATCACCGGGGCGCTTCGGGGGCCTGGAGCAGCGCGCGCGATTTGACGCGCTTTCTGCACATGCACATCAACGGCGGCGAACTCGATGGCGTACGCATTCTCGAGGAAGCCACGGCGCGTGAAATGCACCAGCAGATAGACGTGCCCGGGGCGGAGTACGGGCTCGGCTTTGTCGCGCGTACCCGGCGGGGCGAGCGCATGATCAATCACGGCGGGGCGATGCCGGGCTGCCGCGTGCTCATGGTGGCCTGGCCCGACATCGCGCTCACGCTGGTCGTGCTGACCAACGCCGACAGCACCAACCTCCCAACGCCGCTGCTCGAAATGGCAGAGCGCACCTTCATCTTGGACGAGGACGTGCCGCGCGGCCGAAACGGGGGAGCCCGGGAGCGGCCCGCGCGTGGGCAGTTTGCCGGCGAATGGCACGGCGTGCTCGAGCATTTTCAAGGGGACATCCCCCTGAAGGTTGCCGTGGATGCCGCCGGCGATGTGCGTGCGCAAATGGGCGGCGGGCCGATGCGCCGGGTCGAGCAGGCCCGCGCTTCGAAAGACCTGAGCTTCAAAATGACAGGCCCGCTCTTCATCCAAGAGAGCTATCACGGCTTGACAGAGCTGGACTTCACCTTCGAGCTGGCGGACGGCAACCTGCAAGGCGAGGTCACGGCAACGGCTCCCGGCTATTTCCACGTGACGCTTTGGGCGGAACTGAAGCCCGCCGACGCTCCCGCAAACCCGTAAGCCCTAGTCCATCAGAAACTCCATGATGGCCAGCGCGACACTCGCGCGTGCGTCCGTTGTTTGTGGCCATCATAGCGTCGCTCCTCTCCCTGCGTGCGGCTTCATCATGTACCCACCCAGTGACGGCGGGCGCGCGAGAGGTTACGGGGACTTGGCAACGTTCGCCCGCAGGTTTAGACTGATAGGAGCGCAAGGAGCGCACGAGGGAGGCCCATTCAATGAAACTGCAGCACAAATCTCAATGGACAAGAGGGGCCATGGCAGGCACGGCCGTGGCGGTACTCACGATAACCTTTGCCGCGGCAGGCCAAGCACCGGCGCGTTCCCTCATGGAGACCACTCGCGCCCTCGTATGGGAGCATGCTCAAATCGAGCGCAGCGTCGAGGCGATCGAGGGCGGCGTACGCACGGTGACCGTGAGCGAAGACCCGGAAGTCGCAGCGCTCCTGCGGAAGCATGTGCACGGCATGAAGGAGCATCTGGAAGCAGGCGGGCGCGTGCGGATGTGAGACCCGTTGTTCGCCGAACTCGCAGCCCATCATGACAAAGTCGACATGCGCGTGGCTGATCTGCCGAATGGGGTCGAGGTGACCTCCACCTCAGAAGACCCCGAAGTGCGCAAACTCATCCTCGCGCATGCCCGCAAGGTCAGCCAGATGGCCGAGCATGGCCCCGCCGCGGCCCGCGAGCCGGCATCGTTGCCGGAAGACTACCGGGCCAATGAAGGCGCCGGCCCCGCGCCAGACGAAGCAATGGCGCCGGGGCAAGGGCGCGGCAATGGACGCGGCTACGGCCGTGGCCACATGCGGCAGCGAGGCCAAGGCCAGCACAAGATGGCGCAAGCTCCCCGCGGGCGCGGGCCATGTTGCCGGCGCTGAGGCGCCGCCAGGCACGGTTAGCCGTCGCGGGCGGCGCGGCAGACGATAAGCAGCATCTTCATGGGCGTGGTAGCTTTTACGCCATGGAGCAGGTTGGGCTCCATGTGCATCCAGGCGCCCCCCGTGACCGTATGGCGCTCGCCGCCGCAGGTCACTTCGCCCTCGCCATCAAGGAAATGCAAGACGGCATCCATAGGCGTCGAGTGATCGCTGAGTTCTTCGCCCGCGGCAAAGCCGAACGTCGTGACGCGGAGGGATTCATTGGAGAACACGACATTGCTGTGAATGCCCGAATCAGGGACTTCCGCCGTGTTCGCAATCGCTTCGATCAAGGTATATTCCGTAGTCATAACGCGGCTCCTTTCCAACAACAGCATTACGCGGCTAACGTTCCCCACTATTCAGACGTGCGCCGGGCAATGCAAGCAGCGGGCATGTGGCGCATGGCAAGACGCAAGCAGTTGACGGCTGAGCTGCCTGATTGCTACACTCATTCAGTTTGCGACACCGCAGCTTTGTAGCGAGGGTTCATGCCGGACGGGTCACTACGCATTGCGCTGATCGGGTGTGGGAATATCGGCGCCGACATCTGCGCGGCATTGCGCGACCATCCCGGCGAGGCGCGGGTGAATGCGCTCGTAGAACCGGAGGCGGCCCGCGTGCAGGCGCTCAAGCAGGCTTTCGGCTTGGAAACGCCCTGCTGCACATTGGACGAAGCTGCGGAGCGCGCGGATTTGCTCGTCGAATGCGCGGAGCCTTCAGTCGTGAAGGCGGTCGTTGAGGCGGCTTTTCCGCTGAAGCGGCAAGTGCTTGTGATGAGTTTGGGCGGGTTGCTGATGAACCCGGGCCTGTTGCAGGAAGCACGCGAACGCGGCATCCGGTTGCGCACGCCCTCGGGGGCCTTGTGCGGATTGGATGGCCTGCGGGCGGCGCTGCAGGGCGGCGTTGAACGCGTCATGCTGACGACGCGAAAACCGCCTACCGGCCTGCAAGGCGCGCCCTATTTGGAAGCGAACGGCATCGACGTGTCATCGCTCACGGAGCCGGTGGTGGTCTTCGAGGGCAATGCGCTCGAGGCCGTCGAGGCGTTTCCGAAGAATGTGAACGTGGCAGCGGCACTGAGCTTGGCGGGCGTCGGCCCCGAGCGCACGCAGGTGCGCGTAATGGCCGACCCAGGCGCGGTGACGAATGTGCACGAGGTGGAGGTCATCGGGGCATTCGGCGTGTTGCACACGCGCACGGAGAACCGGCCTTCACCGCGGAATCCGAAATCGAGCTATTTGGCCTCGCTCTCGGCGATTCAGGCCGTGCGCGAAGCAGCGGCGGAATTCGCCGCTCGAGGCGTATTATGACCGCCGCGGTGGATGAGCGGCAGCAAGGAACATGACGTGATGTATGCAATCGTGGCGACGGGCGGCAAACAAGTAAGGGTCGCGGCGGGCGATGTGGTCCAGGTGGAAAAGCTGGAAGCACCCGTGGGCGATCAGGTCGAGTTGGGCAGCGTCAAGATGCTCGCCACCGAAGACGGCCTGGTGACCGATGCCGGCAAATTGGCCCAGGCGAAAGTCGTCTGCGAAGTGATGGACCAAGGGCGCGGCAAGAAGATCCGCGTCTTCAAGTATAAGCGGCGCAAGGGCTACCGCAGGACAATGGGGCACCGGCAGTCGTACACGCAATTGAAGGTGAAAGAGATTCTCGAGGCGGGCAGCGGCGCCAAGGCAGCCGCGAAGCCGGCGCCGAAAGAAGCGCCCGCTGAAGAGGCCCCGGTTCAGGAAGCCCCCGAAACAGCGGCAGCCCCGGCAAGCGGCACGGAAAATACGGAGGCGTAGGGACTCATGGCACATAAGAAAGCAGGCGGCAGCTCGCGCAACGGCCGCGACAGTGCAGCCCAGCGGCTGGGTGTGAAGAAGTTTGGCGGGCAGCCCGTGCGCGCCGGCAACATTCTCGTGCGTCAACGGGGCACGAAGTTTCACCCGGGCAACAATGTGGGCATTGGCGGCGACGACACGCTTTTCGCGCTGGTCGATGGCAAGGTCGCCTTTCGCAATCTCGATAAGAACCGCAAAGCGGTCGACATTATCCCCAACTAAGGGCACATGCCCTGCGTAACTGAGTAAGCTGCCATGTTTGTCGATCGCGTCCGAATCCGGTGCATCGCCGGGAAAGGGGGCGACGGCTGCCTGAGTTTCCGGCGGGAGAAATATGTGCCGCGCGGAGGCCCCGACGGCGGCGATGGCGGCCATGGCGGCGACATCGTGGCAGTGGCCGATGACAGCCTCCATTCCCTCCTCGACATCAAGTATCACTCGACGTGGAAAGGCGTCCGCGGCGAGCATGGCCGCGGCAAAGATCAGCGCGGCAAGAACGGCGCGATCACGGAGATCCACGTACCCCCGGGGACGCAGATCAAAGACCTCGAATCCGAGGTGCTGCTCGAGGAATTGCTCGAGACCGGCGAACGCCTGACCTTGGCCAAAGGGGGGCGGGGCGGCAAGGGCAATGCCCGCTTCCTCAGCAACAAAAACCGTGCGCCGCGCTTTGCCGAAAAGGGAGAGCCCGGCGAAGACCGCGAGTATTTGCTCGAGTTGAAGGTCATCGCCGATGCCGGGCTGGTCGGCTTGCCCAACGCGGGCAAGAGCACGCTGCTGGCCTCGGTCACGGCGGCCACCCCCAAAATCGCCGATTACCCTTTTACCACCCTCTCCCCGAACCTTGGCGTGGCGCGCATCGCGGATTACCGCACGCTCGTCATCGCCGACATTCCCGGGATCATCGAAGGCGCCGCGGAGGGCAAAGGGCTGGGGCATGACTTTCTCCGGCACATCGAGCGTACGAAGGTTTTGGTGTTCCTCATTGACCTGGGCGATGAGGACCCTAACGCCACGCTGGCCACGCTTGAGGGAGAACTCGAGCGCTACAGCCCCAAGCTCGCAAAGCGCCCGCGGGTGCTCGTC
>CAZLBS010000039.1:9919-13396 GCA_964557505.1 uncultured Nitrospiraceae bacterium
CAATAAATGCGACATCACTGAGAACCGCGCGCGCATCGAGTCCCTGCAGGCCCAGCATCCCGAAGCGTGGTTCATCTCTGGCGCGACCGGCAGCGGCACGGGCGAACTGCTCGAGCACCTCTGGCAACTGGTCGAGGAAGCGCGCGCATTCGAAGCGGCGGAAGAAGAGGCCCGTCCGGAGCCGCAGCGGGAGTATGTGTATGAAGCGCCCTACCAGATCGAGCCGGAAGATGACGGCTTCCGGGTGAGCGGGCCGAAAGTGGTGCGGGCGGTGCGCATGACCAACTTCGACAATGAGGAAGCGGTGCGGCACTTGCAGCGGCGCTTTCAGCAGATGGGGCTGTTTGCCGCGCTCAAGCGCATGGGGGCCGAGGCGGGGCAGACGATTCGCATCGAGGACATCGAGCTTGAGTATCAACCTGACTAACGTGCGCACGCTGGTCGTCAAGGTCGGCACATCGCTCTTGAGCGGGCCGCACGGGTTCGACGGGCGCCTCGTCGAAGGAGTGGTGAAGGAACTCTCCGCCCTCAAACGCGAACGCGGCCTGAACATCTTGCTCGTTTCGTCGGGCGCCATCGGTTGCGGCATGGACCGGCTCGGCATGAACGCGCGCCCGCGGCAATTGCCCATGAAGCAGGCCGTCGCCGCCGTCGGGCAGTCGCGGCTCATGCATTACTACGAGACGCTCTTCCAGACCTGGGGCGATGGACTCGTAGCCGCGCAGGTCTTGCTGAGCACCATCCGCTTTGAGGACCGCGAGCAGTATCTCAACATTCGAAATACCATCAATACCCTGTTTTCGTTTGGCAATGTGGTGCCCGTGGTCAACGAGAACGACACGGTGTCCACCGAGCAGTTGACGTTCGGCGACAACGACACCTTGAGCGCGCGCGTCGCGGTGGTGGCCGATGCGGATGTGCTGATCATTCTGAGCGATGTGGACGGGCTGTTCGACAAGAATCCAGCGACGCATTCAGACGCAAAGCTCATTGAGCATGTCGAGAATGTTGATGACGGCATTGAAGCGCTGGCGGAAGACTCGGTGACGCAGACCACCATCGGCGGCATGCGCACGAAGCTGGCGGCTGCACGCATCGCATGCAAGGCCGGCCTGCCGATGGTCATTACGAATGGGCACCGCCCCGGCATCATTCGGGCCGTGCTCGACGGCACGGGCCTTATGACCACCTTCGGCCATGAGCCGGAGCTGTTGAATCACCGAAAGCGTTGGATCGCATTCGGCGCGGCGGTGCGCGGAACCTTGCGGGTGGATGAAGGGGCGCGGCGCGCCTTGCTCGAGAAGGGCAGCAGCCTCCTCGCCATCGGCATAACCGGCGTCGAGGGAACGTTCGTCAAAGGGGACGCCGTACGCATTCAAACGGGGGATGGAAAGCCTGTGGCAGCGGGCCTCGTCAACTTCTCAAGCAGCGATTTGGTGCGCATTCGGGGTTGCAAAAGCCACGAAATTGCGGCCATTCTAGGCCGCGACGACTTCGAAGTGGTGGTGCACCGCGACAACCTAGCGCTTACCTAGGCAGAACCAAACACTATGGCTACAGTAGAAACCCCGCTTGCGGATATGATGCGCGTGATGGGCGAGCGCGCCCGGAAGGCTTCGGACGAGTTGCGCCCGATGACGCGCGGCACGAAAGACAAGGCCCTGCTTGCGGCAGCAGCAGCGCTCAGGGGCAATGCGGGACGCTTGCGCGCGGCCAACGATCAAGACCTCGAGGCAGGCCGCGAAGCGGGGCTCAGCCCGGCGCTGTTGGACAGGCTGGAACTGACCGGCAAGCGCATCGAATCCATGGCAGCGGGTCTCGAGACCGTGGCCGCCCTGCCAGACCCGGCCGGCAACATCCTCAGCCAGACGGTGCACCCGAATGGCCTGCGCATCGCGCGGGTCTGCCAGCCCATCGGCGTCGTCGGCATCATCTATGAAAGCCGCCCCAACGTCACCGCCGATGCCGCCGGCCTCTGCCTCAAATCGGGCAATGCCTGCATCCTCCGGGGCGGCAAGGAAGCCTTTCATTCCAACCAAGCCATCGCCGGCATTTTGACCGAGGCCATCACAGCGGAAGGCATCCCGCCTGATGCGGTGCAGATATTCCGTACGACAGACCGGGCCGCGGTTGGCGAGATGCTCAAGCTGGACCAGTACATCGATGTCATCATTCCGCGCGCGGGCAAGGGGCTTATCGCCCGGATTATGGATGAATCGCGCATTCCCGTCATCGCGCATCTCGATGGCATTTGCCACACCTATGTACACAGCGACGCCAACCTCGAAATGGCCGCCAGCATTTGCGTGGATGCCAAGCTGCAGCGGCCTTCCGTGTGCAATGCGATGGAAACAATGCTCGTGCATGCCGCGATAGCGCCTACGTTTCTGCCGATGGCAGCCGCTGAGCTTCGCGCGGGCGGCTGCGAGTTGCGGGGTTGTCCCCGCACGCAGGCCATCATCACATGCGAAGCCGCGTCAGAAGACGAATGGACCACCGAGTACCTCGACAAAATCTTGTCCATTCGCGTGGTGGAGGATTTCGAGGAAGCCATCCAGCACATTAATCATTACGGCTCTCATCACAGCGATGCCATCGTCACGGAAAACTATGGCGTGGCGGAGCGCTTCCTCGATGCCGTGGACAGCGCGACTGTTTATGTCAATGCATCGACGCGCTTCACCGATGGGTTTCAATTCGGCATGGGCGCCGAAATCGGGATCAGCACGAACAAGCTGCATTGGCGCGGCCCGATGGCCCTCGAAGGGTTGACAACGGCGAAGTATGTGATCCGGGGTGCGGGCCAAACCATTGGCTAGCAGCACGCCGCCAGCACGCATTGGGGTCTTCGGGGGAACGTTCGACCCTATTCACGAAGGGCATCTGGCGATAGGCCGCGCGGCAGTCGAGCAAGCGCGGCTCGACAAGTTGCTCTTCATGGTGTCGGCGCGTCCCCCGCATAAGAAGGACACCTCGATTGCCTCGGCGGAAGACCGCTATGCCATGGTACAGGCCGCGCTCGAAAACGACCCCGCGATGCATGCCTCGCGCCTGGAACTCGATCGAAGCGGCCCTTCGTATACGGCCGAAACGCTGCGCGAATTGCGCCGCGAACACCCGGCAGCGAAACTGTATCTCATCCTTGGCATGGACGCGCTGGAAGATCTGCCCGGCTGGCGGGAGCCCGAATTCATCCTCGGGCAGGCGCACCTCTTGGCCGTGCCGCGGCCCGGCAGCGGGCTTCTCGCGCCGGCATTGGACGGGCACTACGACATGCTCGATTTCGACGAAATCGACTTGAGCAGCACGGAGGTGCGGCAGCGCATCATGAATGGCGAGCGGCTCGGCCCGCTCCTGCCGGAACCGGTCCGGAGGTATATCGAAGAGCATGGCATCTATCAGCACTGCGCTCGATAGTCCGCGCTGCCGCGAGATGCGCGCGCTGCTCGAGCAGCAGGCGAAGCCAAAGCTCTTGCG
>CAZLBS010000040.1:0-13308 GCA_964557505.1 uncultured Nitrospiraceae bacterium
GCCTTTACATCGCGCAGGAGCTTCTCGCCCGTATCATCATTGATGGCTTCTGGGCAGGCGATGACTTTTTCCATTAAGCGCCTTCCTGAGCCATGGCTTCGAATTCAGATTCGCTCAATACGGGGACGCCCAATTCCTTTGCTTTCTCGAGCTTCGAGCCCGCCTTTTCGCCGGCGATGAGATAGCTGGTCTTCTTGGAAACACTGGATGCCGGCTTGCCGCCCAGTTGCTTGATGCGCTCTTTGATGCCATCGCGCGTATAGTTTTCGAGCGAGCCGGTCGCGACGATGGTCTTGCCAAAAAAGGGATTGCCGCCGGCCGGCTCAGCCTGTGCGCGCTTGGGCTCTTTGGTATTGAGGCCGTGCTCTTTAAGCGCTTGCATCAGGGCACGGTTTTCCTCGGTATGGAAGAAGTCATGAATGCTTCGCGCGACGACGTCGCCGACATCCGGGATGTTGGCCAAATCCTCCGCGCCGGCTTCCATAACCGCATCAAGCGTTTCGTACTCTTCTGCTAGAATCTCCGCGGTGCGTTCTCCAACGTGGCGAATTCCAAGTGCATTCAACAAGCGGCTCAGGGGTTGCTGCTTGCTCGCTTCCAACGCGTCAATCAGATTTTGGGCGGACTTATCCCCCATGCGCTCCAAGTCTTTTACTTGATCGACGGTCAGGTCGTAAAGTTCCGCGAAGTTATGGACGAGCTTCTGTTCGACGAGTTGGGCGGCGATCTTCTCTCCGAGGCCATCGATATCCATTGCGCGGCGGCTCGCGAAATGCTCGATCCGCCCCTTGATTTGCCAAGGGCACGACGGGTTGATGCATCGAATGAAGACGCCTTCGGGGTCTTTGCGCACTTCGCTCTCAAGTTCGCATGGGCACTTCGCAGGGGGCGGATAGGGCTGAGCGCCTTGCGGGCGCTTTTCAGGCACATACCGCAACACCTGTGGAATGATTTCGCCCGCCTTTTGCAGTTCGACCGTGTCGCCCTCGCGCAGATCCTTTTCCGCTAAGTCTTCAAAGTTATAAAGGCTTGCCCGCTTGACCGTGGTGCCCGCCAATTGCACGGGTTCCAATTCAGCGACAGGGGTCAGCGCACCCGTCTTGCCCACTTGGACTAGGATGCTCTTCAGTTTGGTCTGCGCAACTTGCGCGGGAAACTTATACGCAATGACCCAGCGTGGCGCTTTTGCGGTACTGCCCAATCGGTCCCGCTGCTTCGGATCGTTCACCTTGACGACCATGCCATCGATCTCGAAGTCGAGCTCGTTGCGCTGATCTTTCCAACTATCGATGTACGCCAACACGTCATCAATGTTCGTGCACCGCGTGGGCGCGCCGCTCACTGGCAAGCCGAATGCTTTTAGCGCCTGAAGCGCATCCCAATGCGTCATGCCCGCGACGCCGGGAAGCCGGGCCACATCGTATGCCACGAGATCGAGCCGGCGCTTCGCCACTTGTTTGGGGTCCAGCTGCTTTAGGGTGCCAGCCGCGGTATTGCGCGGATTCGCCAGCGTGGGCTGGCCTTCTCTTTCGCGCTCAGCGTTGATGCGCTCGAGTTCGGCATGATGCATGTAGATTTCGCCGCGCACCTCGAGTTGTTCCGGCGGCGAGCCGGCCAAGCGCAACGGGACAGAATAAATGGTGCGGACATTTTTCGTGATGTCGTCGCCGCGGCGCCCGTCGCCCCGCGTCGCCGCGCGCATGAGAATGCCCTGCTCGTAGAGCAGTGAAATCGAAACGCCGTCATACTTCAGTTCGACTACGTATTCAGGCGTCTCGCCATCGAGCCCTTTGCGCACGCGTTCATCGAACTTGCGCAACTCCCCCTCGTTGTACGTGTTGTCCATGGAGAGCATGGGCACGATGTGCTCGACGGTCTCGAAACCCTCGCTTGGCGCGCCGCCTACGCGCTGAGACGGCGAATCTGGCGTGACCAGTTCGGGATGCTGCGCTTCAAGCGCAAGCAACTCGCGCATGAGCCCGTCGAATTCCTGGTCGGAGATTTCCGGCGCGGCGTCAATGTAATAGAGGCGGTTGTGCCGCTCGATTTCGCGGCACAGTTCAGCATGGCGATTGCGCTCAGCTTGAGAAATGGTGGTCGAACCGTCGGACATGGGGCGGTATTATACAAGTGGCCGGTCGAAACGGCACTTGCGGCAACGGGGCGCATGCACACCTGAGGGGCACCGTAATCATGGGCAGAGCAGCACTGGGAATCTTCTTGCTGATGGCCTGCTTGACAGGCGAAGCCGAAACGCGCACCCACGGCTACTGGTTGTGGTACGACGAACCCGCGGCGGAATGGACCGAAGCGCTGCCCGTGGGCAATGGCAGGCTCGGCGCCATGGTCTTTGGCGGCTACCCTGAAGAGCGCATTCAATTCAACGAAGAGACGCTATGGGATGGCTACCCGCGGGACCGCATCAACCCCAAAGGCCGTGAAGCTTTGCCCAAGATTCAGCAACTGCTGTTCGAGGGCAGCCATCACCGGGCAGCCGCCGAAGCCGAGCGCAACATGATGGGTCAGCCGAAGACCATCCACTCGTATCAGACCTTTGGGGATGTCCGCATCACGCATGTGGCTCCGGGGGAGGCCGCCGAATACAAACGCGTCCTAGACGTGGCCAACGGCATCGTGTTCTCGAACGTGCTCCATAACAAGCAGGGGTTCTTCAAGCAGGAGGTGGCCGCCTCCCAAGAGGACGATGCCATTGTCATCTATCTTGAATCGCGCCTGGGAGCCGAAGCGGCGCTCAACGTTGATTTAACCATGACCCGCCCTCAAGACGCCGCTTGCACCACGGTGAGCCCGGCATGCATCGAACTCGCTGGACAGATTCAGCGGCCACACCATGAGACGGGAGAGAACATGGGTCTGAAGTTCGCGGCGCGCTTGAGGGCCGTTGTCGAGGACGGTTCGATCGAAAGCCAGGACGGCGTACTGCGCATTCGCAATGGCGCGCGCGCGGTGCTGTTTCTCCAAGCCGAAACCTCCTATGGCGGCAACAGCATCGATCTGTCGTGCGAGACAGAAGGCTTGACGGAATGGCTCGAACCCTTCCGCGTTGCGAGCAGCGAAGCGCGTGACTTTCATAAGCGCTGCAATCTCTTGCTGCCTTCGACGCCGAACTCGCAGAAGCCGACCGACGAGCGCCTTGCCGCGTTCAACCGCGGCGAGCCCGACCCCGATCTTGTCGCCACCTATTTTCAGTACGGGCGCTATCTGCTGTGGTCTTCCTCGCGCCCGGGCGATTTGCCTGCCAACCTCCAGGGCATCTGGAATGAACACATCAACGCGCCGTGGAACAGCGACTACCACACCAACGTCAATCTGCAGATGAATTACTGGCCGGCGGAAGCGACCAATCTTGCTGCGTGCCATGAGCCATTGTTCGACTACATGGAGCGTCTCGTCCCGAGCGGCACGAAAACCGCGAAGGAATTGTACGGGGCGGATGGCTGGGTGGTGCATCACCTGAGCGACATCTACGGGTTCACCGTTCCCGCGGATGGCATCTGGGGCGTTTGGCCGATGGGCGCGGCCTGGCTGGCGCAGCATCCCTGGGAGCATTACTTGTTCGAGCCGAGCGACAAGGCGTTTCTTCGGGATACGGCCTATCCACTCATGAAAGGCGCGGCAGAGTTCATGCTCGACTTTCTCGTGGAAGGGCCGGAGGGATATCTCGTTACAAACCCGTCGCACTCGCCGGAGAACAGCTTCTTCACCGGGGACGGCAAGCGCGCGATGTTCACCTATGGCGCCACCATGGACCTCATGATCGTGCATGAGCTATTCACCCACTGCATCAAGGCCGCTGAAATCCTCGACACGGATGAGGCCTTTCGAGCGGAACTCAAGTCGGCGCGGCAGAGGCTGCATCCGTTGCAAATCAGTCCGCGCGATGGCCGCCTGCAGGAATGGATTGAAGATTACGATGAGCCCGAGCCCGGCCACCGGCACATGTCGCACCTGTACGGCCTGCACCCAGGCGACCAAATCAATCCCATAGACACGCCGGAACTCTACAAAGCGGCCCGAAAAAGTCTCGAGCACCGCTTGGCGCATGGCGGCGGGCATACCGGCTGGAGCCGGGCTTGGATGATCAGCTTTTTTGCCCGGCTGTATGACGGCGAGGCAGCGTACTATCACGTTCGAAAACTGCTGCAAGATTCCACCCTGCCCAACCTGTTCGACGATCACCCTCCGTTTCAAATCGACGGCAACTTCGGAGGCACAGCGGGCATCGCCGAAATGCTCTTGCAGAGTCACCTCGAGGCCATCCACTTGCTGCCCGCCCTGCCGGATGTATGGCCCGAGGGGCTGGTCTACGGCTTGCGCGCGCGTGGCGGCTTCGAGGTCGAAATCAAGTGGAGCGGCGGCGAGATTCGCCATGCCATCATCAAGAGCACCAGTGGCAAGCCGGCAACAGTCATTTCTGCAGACCGCCTTTCCCCCCGGTTCGATGACGTCCCAGGCGGCGTCGCCAATCCCGGCAACCTCGAGCGCGGCGAAAGCGATCTCGGCGGGCGCACCTGGCACACGCTCACGTTCGACACCGCGAAAGACGCCACCTACCGCTTCGAAGGCCGCCCCGAAAGGGAGTGACAGCAAGCGCCACTTTTGGGGGAACGAAGCAATGCGGCTACTTATTATGGGTGCGGGGGCGTTGGGTTCGGCGGCAGGCGGGTTTATGGCGCGCGCGGGGCACGAGGTTGCGTTCGCTGGGAGGGCGGCGCATGTGGATGCGGTGCGCGCGAACGGGCTCAGGATCACGGGCATCTGGGGTGAGCATCAGGTCGAAGGCATTGATGCCGCCACCGATCCCAATGACCTGAAGGGCAAGTCCTTCGACCTCGTGCTGGTCACGGTCAAGAGCTACGATACGGCGCGCGTGGCCGATGCCCTTGTCCCCTTGGTTGATCCGGACACGCTGGTCTGCTCGTATCAGAATGGCCTTGGCAACGCGGAGGCGCTGGCCTCCCGGTTTGGCTGGGAGCGCGTCTTTGGGGCCCGCGCCATTTATGGCGTGCGCATGCCGGCGCCGGGGCATGTCGATGTGACGGTGATCGCACAGCCAACGGCACTGGGCGTCTACGATCACCGCACGCCAGCCAAGCGCGTACGCTCGTACGCGGAAGCTATGGATCGGGCCGGGCTGCCCACGCTGTATACCGAACGCATCGAGACGGTGCTCTGGTCGAAGGTAGCCTACAATTGTGCGTTGAATCCGCTGTCGGCGCTGCTGGATGTGCCGTATGGCGCGCTCGCGGAAACACGGCACACGCGCGACATCATTTACGACGTCGTACATGAGTTGTACTGGGTAGGCTTGGAGCGTGGCGTCGCCCTCGAGCCGGGCACGCCGGACGGCTTTCTGGACGTGCTGTATCACCAACTCATTCCGCCGACGGCATCGCACTATGCCAGCATGTGCGCGGATTTCAAGCACGAGAAGCGCACTGAGATCGACGCGCTTAACGGGGCCATCGCCCGCTTTGGCGATGAACTCGGCATCCGCTGCCCGGCAAATACTCTGCTGACCAAACTTGTTCATGCACGCGAGCACGGCTACGGCATAGCGTCGTAGCCGGGATGCTCCGTTGCATTTTCGCACGTCTGAGGAGATAGGCGGCGTGAACATGTTCATTGTCTATGCGCATCACGAACCGAAGAGCTTTAATGGCGCGATGCTCGCGGAAGCCCAACGCTTCTTCACCGAGCGCGGAGACGGGGTAATTGTCAGCAGTCTTTATGAGATGGGCTTCAATCCCGTCTCGGACCGGCGCAATTTCCTGCAAACGAAGAACGCGGACTATCTAAAGCAACAACAAGAAGAATTGCACGCCTCGGAAAACAGCAGTTTCGCCCCCGGCCTCGACGCGGAAATGGCAAAGCTGGAAGCCTGCGATGTTTTCATCATGCAATTTCCGCTGTGGTGGTTCGGCTTGCCGGGCATCTTGAAGGGCTGGGTCGATCGCGTGTTTGCGATGGGCCGCATCTATGGCGGCGGCAAGTGGTACGACGAGGGCGTGTTCAAGGGAAAGCGCGCCATGCTCGCGCTAACCACGGGCGGCCCGCCCACGATGTATTCGCCGGAAGGGCTCAACGGCGACATCGACATGATTCTCTATCCCATCAACCACGGCATCCTGCGGTTCACAGGCTTCGATGTCGTTCCGCCCTTTATCGTATACGGCCCGGCGCGCATGACCGATGAGCAGCGGAGTCAAGAACTCGCCAACTACCGCGCACGCCTGGAAGCGCTGTCCACCATCGAGCCAATCGCCTATCCAAGACTGTCAGAGTTCGATGCAGCAACTTGGACACGGAAGGCCGGCTAAATCTCGCGCGGCCGCTTGATTCTCATCCAAACCGCTGATATTCTTTCGACTACTTGTGGGGGTGTAGCTCAGTTGGGAGAGCGCTGCGTTCGCATCGCAGAGGTCAGGGGTTCGACTCCCCTCACCTCCACCATAATTGGGTATCGTTAAGCATCCGTCGCCTTTGCAGGTTCCGCGCCAAACGGGACCCTCCTTTTGCGATGTTGAAGGCCGCTCCTTTCTGCGAGCGCAGACGCGAACCGCGAACCTGTTTCCGCTGCGAGGCGCTTCTCAGCCACGCGCGTCGCTGGGCTCCGCGTATCCCTCTCGCTATACTCCTGCTGAACGAGGGGTCGTCTGAGCGCCATGGCACAGGAGAACGCGAACTCATGCCGCACATTGATTTGCCGGAAGATCGCTACGGGATGCGGAGCCTCATCGAATACCGGCCCGATACAGGGGCTGCGATTCTGCAATTGGCGCATGCCGTGCTGCAGGGCGATTCGCCCATTAGCGCGGGCGAGCGCGAGGCGATTGCGGCGCATGTGGCTGCACTTAATGCCTGCACGTACTGTTCCACCATTCACGGGGCCAGCGCCGCCGAGCATCTCGCCTGCGATATCCAGGCATTGAAGGATGGCTTGGCGAACCCTGAGGCAATTGGGTCGCCAAAGTTTCCGGTGCTGCTCAAGGTCGCGGGGGAAATCGCCCGCGGCGGGAAGGAGTTGCAGGCATCGACCGTCAAGGAAGCGCGGGAAGCTGGCGTCACCGACCGTGAATTGCACGACGTGGTGCTCGCCGCCGCGCTCATGTGCATGGCCACGCGCTACGTCGACGGCCTCGCCACCGCCTTGCCCGGCAACCTGCAAGCCCTTGAAGAAGCCGGGCGCGCCATTGCCCGCAACGGATATGTCCCGCCTTCAGCTTGAGTACTTCTCGATGAAGGCCTCGACATCGTCGAATTCGTGCAGGCGTTCTTTAATGGTTTGGTGGTCCCAGTTCCACCAGCCGGTTTGGGCGAGGGCTTCGGCTATGGGCTCGGGGAAGCGGCGGCGGATGGGCTTGGCCGGGACGCCGCCGGCGATGGTGTAGTCCGGGACATCCTTGGTGACGACGGCGCCCGCGGCGACGACAGCGCCGTTGCCGATGGAGACGCCGGGCATGATGGTGGCCGCATGCCCCAGCCAGGTGTCGTGGCCGATGGTGCAGCGCGAGGCACGGCGCCAATCGAAGAACGCCTGGTCGTCTTCGCCGAACGCAAACTGCCGGCGGCGGTAGAGCATATGGTGCATGCTCACCCGGTCCATCGGGTGGTTGCCCGGGTTGATGCGCACGTATGACGCGATATTCGAAAACTTGCCCACGTCGGTATAGATGATCGAAACATGCCCGGCCGTGTAGCTGAAGTCGCCGAAGGTGCTTTCAACTAGCGTGGTGTGCGGCATCAATTCGGTCCACTTGCCGATGTAGCTGTCGAAGATGATGCAGGTCTCGTGGATGGCGGGCTCTTCGGACAGGGTTTTGTTGTGGCGCTTGGCGAGGTCTTCGGGGTAGAGCGGCACGTGCTTCATGCGTGTTGCCCGGCGCCGGCATTTGCCTCGCGCAAGGGGCCGCCGTTCCCATGCAGGCCGCTGCGCAAGCTCAAGTAGCTGTCCCAGAAGACCGGCACGCCTTCGCAGAGCGTGCCGCGCACGCGCGGGCAATCGCTGTCATCGACGATGACCGCGTCCGCGCGCTTACCCACTTCGATGCTGCCGCGGTCGGGCAGGCCGAGGGCGTCCGCCGGATTCGCCGAGACCAGCTTCACGGCCTCGTGCAGCGGCATGATGCCCGCGTTGGCGACCTTGTAAGCTGCATGCAGCATGGCGGGCGGATAATAGTCGGTCGCGAGCGTATCGACGACGCCAGCCTCGACGGCTTCCATGGCGCTCAGGTTGCCGGAGTGCGACTCCCCGCGCAGGGCATTGGGCGCCCCCATGACGACATGCATGCCGCGCTCGCGCGCTTGCTGGGCCGCTTCCATGGTGACGGGAAACTCGCTGACGGCAAAACCCATGTCGGCCAGAATGTTGACGCGCTCCGGCGAATCATCGTCATGCGACGCGAGGATAAGGCCATGTTGGGGCGCTTCCTTGGCAAGCCCCTCGACGGCATCCCAGGCCTTGGGGCGCTGTTGCGCCATCTCGACGTGTGCCCGGGCATCGGCTTCGGTGATTTCCCGGCCAAGCTTTTCGCGCGACCACTGCACGCTGAACTTCACGTAGGCCTCGATGTCGCGGTATTGCCCTTGCCCTGGGGTATGGTCCATGACCGAGACCAAGTGCACTTGCTTCTTGCCCACGACATCATGCAGCACTTCGGCGGCATCGGGATTGGTGATTTCAAAACGCGCATGCACGTAATGATCCACGAGAAGCGAGGGCTTCATGTCATTGACGGCAGCGATGAGCCGGCGGGCATTGTCCTCGGAGCGCATCGTGTCGGCTTTGTGCCAAGCGAAACTGATGGCGGCATAGGCCGTCGTGATGCCGTTGGCCGCGAGTTTCTTGTCGAGTTCATAAAGCGCCATGTCGTGCGGAATGTTGGCAGAAGGCCGCGGATGAATCTCCCGTTCGAACATGTCGCCATGCAGATCGACGATGCCTGGGAAAAGCTTCAGGCCGGGCAAGCGAATGGCGCCGTTGTCCACGGGGGAATCGCTGATCTCGGCGATGCGGCCCTCTGCGATGCGAATGGCGCCGCGCTCGAGGATGCCTTCCGGGAGGATGATGTCGAGTTCACTCAGCCACATGCGTTGCTGCCTCATGCGGCAGCGATTGCGGCCGCGCGCTTAGTTCGAGCGTCTCATCGATGAGTCCCTCGACGTCTTCGGGATGATGGAGCACGGCCATCATGGCGACGCCATGACTCTTGAGTTCAGCCAAACGCGCGACCAATGCCTCGCGCGTATTTTTATCTAACGAGGCGGTCGGCTCATCGAGCAGCAGCAACCGGCACGGGCGCGCGAGCGCACGCGCAAGGTTCACCTTCTGTTGCTCGCCGCCCGAAAAGGTCGTTGGGTAGGCAGGCCACAAGACAGGGTCGAGTCCGAAGCGCTCGAGCAATTGTGCCGCTTCGCGTTGTGCCGTCTCGCTATCATGCCCAAAGGCAGTCAAGGGCTCGGCGACCAACTCCAGCGCGGTCACGCGCGGGCGAGGACGGAGAAACTGCGTCACGAATCCCATTTCGCGGGCGCGCAAATGTACGATATCGACATCCGCCGCACGGGCGAGATCGATTGCGCCATGTTCGCTTTCATAGATGGCGCCGCCGCGCGACGGCAGATACGTGCGGTAGAGACAGCGGAGCAATGTCGATTTGCCCGCGCCATTGGGTCCATGAACCAACAGAAATTGCCCCTGCTCCAGCGTAAACGAAATGTTGTCGAAGACAGGCACATCCCGCTTGAGGTGATGAATGGTGAAGTGCTTGGCCAAGTTTTCCGCTTGCAGCAAAGGCATATTGTGGGGTGACCCTTGTCGTTACAGCTTCGCGTGCACGAGTTGTTGCGTATACGCTTCTTGCGGATCTTCAAGAATCTGGTCGGCCAAACCGCTTTCAACGAGCCGTCCCCGGCGCAGCACCATGACGCGGTCGGCCAGAGTGCGGATGACGCCAAGGTCGTGCGACACGAGGACCATGGTGACGCCTGTTTCGCGCTGCAGATGCTTGAGCGTGTCAAGCACCATCGCCTGCACCGAAACGTCGAGCCCGCTCGTGGGTTCATCCAGCAAGAGCAGTTCGGGTTTCAACGCGATGGCCTTGGCGAGTTGGACGCGCTGTTGCATGCCGCCGCTCAAGTGCGCGGGTAAATCATCCATGCGGTCGATCGGGAACTCCGACGCGTCAAGTGATGCCTTGCCCGCCGCACGCAGTTCGGCGAAATTGCGCCAGCCGGCAATGAGCAATCGCTCGGCGACATTCCCGCTGCTCGTGTGGTGCATGCGCAGGCCGAGATGCGGGTGCTGATACACGATGCCAATGTTGCGCGTCTGCACGCTGCGCCGCCGGTAGCGGTCGAGCGTGAATAAATCAATGCCATGCCACTCGGGCAGATTTAACCGATAGGTCCCGGCGGCGGGTTCTTCCTGGAGATTCAGCAGGCGCAGCAGCGTGGATTTGCCAGAGCCGGACTCCCCCACGACGCCCAGAATCTCACGCGGATAGACCGTGACCGAGACGTCGGCAAGCGCCTCGATCGCGCCATAGCGCTGATGCAAACCAATGGCCTCGAGAAGAGGCGCGTCGGTAAACAGTTGCGGATCAAGCATGTCCATTGCCGCGCCCGTCCTTGAAATAATGCTCTAAGTAAAACTTGCCGGATTCATCATAGTAGGTCTTGCCGATGTCGACTTGCTCGCCTTGTTGTTTGGCCAGCAATTTATCGGCATAGCTGGAATCGGACAACTCATACCTCGCGCCGCCATCCTGGGGGATCTCATTCATGAACTTGTTGCGGGCGCCCGTTCGCGAGCACTCCCAGCCGCTGTGATTCTCCGTGCGAAAATGCTCGTCTTCAAATTCGATAGGCAGCACATCGGTGTAGGGCGGCACGGCATACAGCCGCTTTTCGCGCCCGGCGGAGAGGATGGTCAGGTTGGCGGCCTGGTGGAGCTTTGGATTGTCCCAACGCGGAATGGGGCTGGGGCTCATGATGTAGCGATGATGCACCATCACGGGGTACGAAGCGCCCTGCACGAATTGGCCGAAGCGTACGAGCTGTTCGTAGAGCTTGAGCCACATGAGGGCGTAGTCTTGGTCCGCGTGCATGAGCCGGGCGCGCGAACTGCGGTTCTCGACGGACCGCAACGGCTCCGGGTCGGGCACCTGCAAGACGAGCAATTGCTCGCCGCCCAGAATTTCTTCGGGGATGCGGTGGCGGCTTTGGATGAGCGTGGCCTCGAGCGTGTCGTGCGTCGTGCCGCAGCCCGTCATGCGCGCGATGAAACGGCGCAGATTCGCGGCGTTCACGCTGTCGTCCGCCCCCTGGTCGATAACCTTGAGCACGGTTTCCGGGCCAGCGATCGCAAGCGACACTTGCAGCCCGCCTGTGCCCCAGCCGCGCGCAATCGGCATTTCGCGGCTGGCATACGGCGCCTGATACCCAGGAATGGCGATCGCCTTGAGCATGCGCCGGCGCAACTCGCGCTTGGCATACTCATCGAGGAAGGCATACGCATATTTGCCTTGCGGCTCGGCGAGTTCCTCGAGGCTCATGAAGATGCTTCCCCGCCGTTGTCTTTCGCCGCGCGCGCCTTCTCCTGCGGGGTGAGCCCCTTGGTCCAGCCCATGGCCAACGCGGCATTGCGAAACGAATCGAGCGCACTGTTGAAGGTCACGTAGTGCGGCAGCTTGTAGTGAATGCAGAAGCCTGACGATTCGACCGGCTCGGTGTGATAAAGCACGAATTCTTCTTCGTGCGCCGGGTGCGGGTTGGGGCGGTCCATGGCCATGTCTAGCATGGAAGCGGCGATGACCTTGATCTCGTTCCAGCCGAAGGTGGCCGCGAAGCCCAAGTCGAGATAGCGCTTGCCGCTGAAGGACGAAATCACTTCGGCCTGGCTCACGCGGACGCGGCCAATGCTGAATACTGCCCCCGTTACCGGATGCTTCAACCGCACCTCCGCATAGGCGAGGCGAAGCTCATTGACCGTCGGATGAATGGCGCCGTAGCCGCGCATGTTGGCATAGCCGAGGCTGAGGATTCCGCCCGTCTCCGCGCGGGCGAGCGCCTGCAAGCGGTATTCGCGCGGCACAGGCAACAACAACGGCCCACGAGTGATGTCGGGGAGATCGGCGGGGTTCACCTCGCCGTGCTCTTCCGCTGGCGCGACGATGCCTTGCTCGCGCTGCCAGTCCGCCACACGTGGATAGGCGCTGGGCGAGGCGGACTCGGCGGGCGTGAGCGGCTCAACGTCTGGCGCCTCCCCGCCATCCAAGACGTCGAGGCGCAAAAGACGGTGGCTGTAATCCAGCGTGGGCCCGAGCACTTGTCCGCCCGGAATGTCCTTGAACGCAGCGGAAATCCGGCGAACCGTCAGCATCTCGTCGGGCCCCACAGGTTCGGCGTAGGCCAAGCGCGGCTGGGTCGAACGGAAGGCCCGCAGCAGCATGACCGCCTCGTGATGGTCGCCGCCGGTCTGCACGAATGCCAGCGCGGCGAGTTGCGGCGCGTAAAGCGAGGCTTCCCCCATCACCTTGTCAAGGGCATACGGCAGCATTCGCTCGACAAGGCCGACCGCGTCTTTGCCGATGCCTGCCTTGAGGTCGTGAAAGAGTTGCTCGGCCTGCTGGATGGCCTGCTCGCCGCCGCGCGCCGCGATATACATCTACACGCCCTCCACCACCGTTGTGCGCGGCAAACCCGTGACGTGCCCACCGTGAAAGAAGAATGCATCCCAGCCGAGCGGATATTGAATAGCCTCTTGGCGCAGTTCCCAGAAGCGGGCAGGGATGCCGTTCAATTCGGCCTCGCGCGCATGCTGAATGCCAGGACCGGACCACGTCATGTGCGCCGGTTCGCCGCCATCGCACGCAATGAGCAGCGTGGCCGCGCGGTCTGGATAGACCTGGTCGCCTACCGAAGCTTCCTGTATGCCCGCGAGGGCCGCATCGTCCAGGTGCGTATAGAAGTGATACGCGGCCAGGCGCGCTTCCCTGGCGGCCGCGCCCGTGCGTTCCAGGCTTGCAGCCAACTCGAGATCAGGCGTGAAAAAGGAGGTCTCCAAATCGAGCAGAGCGTGACCAGCAAGGGCCAAGGCGTCGCGCGCGGTGCTGGCGTTGGGAAAGGGCCGCGGCTCTCCGGGTCGAGCCAGTGCGTTCATCATGGGCAAAAAGGCTTCGCGTGCCAAGCGCTCGCGTTCGCCATACGGCAGCACTTCCAATTAAAACGTCTCCATCTCGACGCGCGTCGACTCGACCTTGCGCAGCAATTCGTCATCCTCGGAGG
>CAZLBS010000041.1:0-2919 GCA_964557505.1 uncultured Nitrospiraceae bacterium
TTGGCTGCTCACCGCCTCAAGGCCCGCAGCGTCGCATGAAAGGCGCTCAACGGTGCGTACAGAAAACCACCCGGCAGCTCCCCTGTCAGCCCTGTCGAGGGGTTGGTCACGCTCACGCTGACGGCGCCTATTGTTGCCGCCGGGGCAGGAGGCGTCACCGTCTCGATATCGCCCGATTGCAGCAGCCTTGTCTCGAGCGCTGGTTCATCCGCAACCATCACGTGGCTGTCCGGTGCAAAGTTCCGCCCGATGATCGCGATGCGCGTGCCGCCCTGTGTGGGGCCTTCGGATGGACTCACGGCGTCCACAATCGGGGTTCCCGTGCGCGGCAAGGGCGAGGGGTCTGCCCCGTCAAAGATACCGTCGCCATCTGTGTCCGGATTGAGCGGACTGGTCTCCGTCTCATCTTGGCGCCCGTCGCGATTGCGGTCTTCGAGCCCATCGGGCACGCCATCGAAATCCGTATCCGGCGCGATGGGGTCGGTCTCGCCTGGGTCAACGATGCCGTTGGCATTGACATCTTCCAAGGCGTCCGGCAACCCATCCGCATCCAAATCATCGCCCGGCGGGGCGGGGGCGGCCAGCCATTCGAACAGCTCCGACGCGAAATGCCGGTTTTCGGGCAAGGACATCGCGGAATTCAGCAAGGGCGTCGGGGCCGCTAAAGCGACGACGTGCCCTCGGCCATAGGGCGCCACAGCCAGCACCGCGCCGCTCGCGGGCATCGAGCTGCCGGCGACGGTTCGGGCCGGTGGCCGCACCACGATCGAAGCGCCATCAGAAATGAAGAGGTTGTTCCATGCCGCGCCTAAAGGGTGCGCATCCCGAGAAGCAAAGCGGCCATGCTGCGGCGGTTCGGCGCGCACTTCCAGACCGGCCGGGCGAAGCCAACGCGCCACGACGCCGGGGTCCTGCTCGTGCCCATGCTCGGCAATAAAGAGCAGCGCCCCGCCAGTCGATACGTATTCGAGGATTTCCTGCCTCAAGAGCACCCCCTCGCCGGCCGTCGAAGCGTCGGCCACGACGGCATCAAAGCGCGCAAGGCCCGGGAGACCCGTTACGTCGTTTGCCCGGTGCGAGAATAGATGCGGCGGACCTGCCAAATGCTCGACAAGGGCGGCGAAGCCGTGCGGCGCAGAGGGATCCCGCAGGTTGGCGGGGGCGGCCCCATCCACGAGCCACAGCAATCTTCGCGGGCGGTAAGGCTCCGCGGCTGCACGAACCACCAGCCGTGCCGGACTCCCAAAAACGCCCATCTCGATTCCAGGCGTGCCCATGGCGGCGTAGACGCTGGTTTGACTGGTTTGCTCTAGTTCGCCGAACCAGGCGCGGTCGCCGCCGAGATATACGACGCCCGGCGCCCGCCCGAGCCTGGGAGACAGTTGCAGCCATGGCCCCGCTTCAGGGGCGGTCAATACAAGCCAGCGCGCGTTGGCGTCTAAGGGCGAACGCAACCGAAATGCGCGCAACTCCTCCCCGAAGCGGTTCTCTTGAAGGCCCACGAAGTGCGGAAAGTCGAGCCGTGCCCCCGCGAGCAGTGGGTCAGGATCTATCCCATCATGCACGCCATCACCATCCGTGTCGCCAAGGTCCGGGGAGGTGCCCCGTTTCAGTTCGGCGGCATCCGTCAAACCGTCGCCATCAGAATCGGGCAGGGGTATCGTGGACTCGTCGACCACATGCAGTTTTGTGACTTGGCCGCTTTGCAAAACGACTTCGCTCACCACGCGTCCATCGGTTCGCTCGAGTGCAGCGATGTATGGACCATGCGCAGCCAACACGGAGGGCTCCGCCCCCCCATGCGCGAACGCAAGCGCTGTGATGGGATGCTCCATGGCAACGGTCCACGCGGCGGGGCGCCGGTTCGGCCAAAGCGCCACACGGTTGCCGGCGCCAACTGCTACCGCCGCGGACCCCGGCTGAAGCGCAAGTTTTGCCGGGCCGGGCGCATCGCCAAGCGGCTGACCGATTTCTTGCTCGAGGCGCCCATCGCGCAATGAACAAAAGGCAACATGCGCGGTTCGCCGGGCAGGCGTATACGTAAGCGCCCACACGCCGCCGCTGTCGGCGATGAGTGCAGGGGCGCCGTTCCGTTCGCCCTTGCCTGGAAGCTCCAGCGGGTAGGCAGACTCCTCCCCCCGCGAAGTGTCCGCGGCATGAAGCCAACTCGCAGGGGCGCCAACAGCATCTCGTCCGGACGTAAGCACATAAGCGTGCAGCCCATCAGGCGACAGGGCAACGGCAATGGGCACGGCTCCCGTGCCGCCCGTTTCAGGGAGCCGCACGGGCTGCGGCGCCGCGGCTGGTTGGCCAGCCAACACATCGAATATGGCCAACACGCCAACAATATCTGGATCCAGCGGCGCCTGCCAGACGGCATCTAGGGGCTCGCCAGCCGCCCATTCGCACAGTACGACGGCACGCCCAAGGTGCGCGATGACGCGCATATCGACCGGCGCGCCCGGCAACGGCCATTGCCCCTGCAGATTGAGGCCCTCAAAATCCTCGATTACCGGCGATCGGCTGGGCACTGTCCCAGGTCGCCATGCGCTGAGCCTGCCCTTTCCAGTGCCGTAGGCCTCCGCCGTCACCAGGTACGGCTCCTGAGAGACGGGCGCCGTGAAGGAGGCCGCCGACGCGAGGCGCACCCCTGGAGCAGATACATAGAGTTGTTCTCGCATCCCCTCGAAGGGAACCGGCCGGTGCGGCATGACAAAATCGGGAAGGAGATCATCCCAGGGCGGATCTGAAAGCGCCGTGCTGCGCGAGACGAACCATGCTAAGTCATCGGCAGCGACGGGTTGGCTTGCGGGAAGCACGCCGGGACCTGGCCTCTGACCCGGCAGCCGAACAGGCCCAGGCAACACAAGGCCGCTGCCCATGTCGACGCTATGGAGATACACGGAGGCGGCTTCGCCC
>CAZLBS010000041.1:2929-3240 GCA_964557505.1 uncultured Nitrospiraceae bacterium
AGGCCGTCATCGCGGCTGTTTCGACCAACACGCGTTGGCCCGCCGCGGGAAAGCAGCACAGGAAGCCCATGGCCCACGCAAGCACGCTGGGAACACGCCACTGCCGATGCACCTGCCGCCCTACCCGAATGTCACGTCACTCCCGAAGCGATGCCACGAAACAACCCGAACCCATCCCAAAGCCGGTGATGGGCTTGCTTGATTCATTCAAGTCTATACGAAAGAGGACAGGCATAGCCGTCAGCCTTGCATAGCCGGGAAGCCCTCCGTGCATGCCAGGCCGATGCGCACGGCGGGTCGCGCTATCCCGT
>CAZLBS010000041.1:3250-13207 GCA_964557505.1 uncultured Nitrospiraceae bacterium
GATGTGTTCACGCCTTGACGCCTAATCGGCAAACATCATCTGCCGCCCCGAGCCTCAATGACGGAGGCGACGAAGGCATCCACAGCGGCGAGGAACGCGAGGTCTTCGCCCACGAAACGCTTGTCGCCAAGCTTGCTGCCGGCCTGCGGATTCGGGTCGAACTCGCCCTGGGCAATGAGCCACTTCGAGCGCACCGAAAACCCATCGGGCAGCACGACATCCCCCCCGACCACCTTCGACATGTCGGTACCCGGCGTCTCCTGGATTGCCGTTACGAGGTCGGCGAAAAGGAGCCCGACTTCGTTGCTGAGGCAAGCAATGTTCTCGAGATGACCATTGTCCACCGCCGCCCAATACGAGAACCCGTCTACCGCGGCTTCGATCTCACGCTCATTCAAATTGACCTCGAGCAGCAGCTGGACCAGCGTGCTTCCGAGCAGCGAGGGGACCGTGCCGCGCAGGGTAAGACCCTCGAGAAAGGGCGGGAGGTCGTCGAAGATGTCGCTCGGCCGGACCGCGACCTCGGTGGTCTCGAACAACTGCTTCATGCACGTCAGCGTGGCGACCGTGCGCGGATCTTCCAGCCGGTTGAGTTCGCTCAGCAGCGCCATCTGCGCGAAGTCGGGAATGCGGTCCTGACCGAAATCGTAGAAGTCTTCATTGCCGCCGGGCACGCCTCCCGGGCAATCGGCATCCCCATCGCCCAACCGCTGACGCCCGTCGGACCCGAAGACGAGATCGATGCTGTCTTCGTTCTCCATCAGAATCACGGCTTGGAGGGCCTCTTGAAGGGGTGCTGGACCAGCAATCGACACGCACGTGACCACATCGCAAATATTGAATCCGAGCGCGGCATTGATAACCAGTTGGACATCTACCGCATCGACCATGTCGTTCGTGTCGATGTCCGATTCAAACTCGACCGGGATCCCTAACGCGCCGTTAATCGTGAGTTGGATGTCGACGGCGTCGATAATGTTCGAGAAGTCCACATCCGCCGGATTGAAGACCGTCCCCGCACGGACTCCTTGTGCCGCCGCCATAACCAAGAGGCAGACGAATGCACCCTTGCGCATAGCGGATGACAAATCGGATCCCGGCTGCCATTCGCCAGAACGTTTCGTGCCGCCGCAGCCTTGCTCCATGTACCGCGCCCTCCACCTGTGCGACGGGAGAGCGTTGCTTGCGGTTTCATTTGATTTGTATGAGCACTATAAAACACGCGCCCGCGCCGGCAGGGTTGACCGGCGCGGGCGGGCGCGTTACTGCAAACTGTGAAGGTGCTAAACCGTTCTTACTCTTCGCCTTGCATCGCCATCATGAACTGCAGGATATACCAGAAGAGGGTCGCCAGACTGGCGAACAGTGCCAATGCAGCGGCAACATATTGATGCGTGTGATATTCGTGCAACACTGCCGAGGTCTGATAGAGGATGACGGCGCTGATGAACAGTATCATCGCGCCCATGAAGAACACGCCGAGGCTGAAGCCGAAGAGGATCGAAACGGCGATGATGCCGAGCGCGGCAATACCGCCAACGGCCAGAAACGGCGCGAGAAACGAAAAGTTATACCGGGTTGCGAACACGAATAGCGTCAAGCCCGTAAAGGTGATTCCAGTCACGAGTCCGGCTTGCAGAATGAGCGTCGGGCTAAAGAGCACCATGGCCACCGACAAGGGAAGCAGCGCAAGGGCCGAAAAGGCACACACATACAGCGCGAGCCCCGCATATTGCATGGCGAGCGATTCGCTTGTACGCGCCCAGCGGTCAGCGACGTAGCTCACGCCCATGTAGGCGCCAAGCACCAGCAGCCACCACCATCCCATCCCGGCGCCAATTTGCGCTACGGCCATAGGCAGCCCTGGAATATTGAGCAAGAAGGCTTCGATTGCGATGAAGCCCAGCACGGCGCCCAGGACATGCCAGTAGGTCTTGGCGATAAAGGCTGCGCGTTCCTGCTGCGAAGCCTGATCGGCGAGCGTCCACTCGGAAGGTCGAAACGTATACTCTTGAGCCATCGAAATCTCCTGCCACGCCGCGTGACGCCGCGGCGCCATTTTCGTTGCCTACCTGCTGCGCCGCGTGGAGGCGGCGCATGCCCACCATATACTTAAGGGCGTTATGATAACGCTCGAACATTTCAGTTGATTTCCGGCGCGGCGCTGGTTCATCCACATGTAGAACGGCAGGACCTTCATCATGTACAACGGCGCGGTTCGCCCCGGGCACAGAACGTATCGAAAGGAACCCAAGATGACGCCGCTTCGCTGCTCAGCCAGCCTCTTCATAGCCTTGACGCTCAGCGTCTGGGCAGTTGCGCAACCTGTCTCCACCGTTGCACTTATCCAGGAGATGATCGATCTGCGCCGGCTAGCGGAATATCCCGACCCTTCGTACCGCATGTTGCAGTTTTCATCCTATGACCGCACGAGTTCGATTCCGGAAGGACCTGGCTGGTTCGCGAATTCCGACGGGTTTGGGGGCGAGCCGCAGCCGAATGTCGCCGAGGTGCTCGAGGGGCCCGACGAAACGGGCTTCGGCCGCTTTCTCATTTGCGATGTCGAGGGGCCTGGGGCGCTTGTGCGCACCTGGACCGCGCGCATGAACGGCGACTTCACGGTCTATCTGGACGGCAGCCCCACGCCGATCTACCGCGGTCCCGCCGAGCGCTTTCTGCGCTTTCCATACGAGAGCTTCGCGCGCCAGGCGGCTGTGCCCGACAACATCCTCAACGGGACGTTCTACCAGCGCAACGCCGCGTATTGCCCCATGCCCTTTGAGCGCCGTCTGCGCATCGAATGGAACGGCAACATCAACGATACGCATTTCTACCACGTCCAGGTGCGCCAGTATGAAGCAGGAACCACGGCCTTTACATTTGAAGGCGCGGACCTCGATCGCGAAGTGACCGATTTGGCAGACACACATTATGTGCTCTCGGACCCAAACACGGAATGGGACGTGACTAGCTACGAGAAGCCGCGTGGCTTCCGGGTCGAGGTGCCGCCGTACAACGAGTTCGAAGCCGTAGCCCTCGAGGGCATGGGCGCTGTCGAGCGCCTCGTCATCAATGTCGAGGCAGCGGACATGGCCGCGGCGCTGCGAGGCGTCATCCTCCGCATCACCTTTGACGGCGCAGCGATGCCGCAGGTCGAAGTGCCGATCGGCGACTTCTTTGGCTCCGCCCCTGGCATCAATCCCGGCGACTCCGCGCCCGTGAGCGTCAGTCCCGACGGAACCCTCGTCAGCCGCTGGGTCATGCCGTACCGCGAATCCTGCAGGATTCACATGCGGAATCTAACGACAGCTGACGTGACCGTGAGCGGTGAAGTGCTGCCGAGTGATTATCAATGGGGGCCAAACACCATGCACTTCAGGGCGCGCTGGCGTATTGATCACAATGTGACCGGCGATCCGCAATCTCCCGTCGACATGCCCTTTCTCATCGCGCGGGGTCAGGGAGTCTACGTAGGGTCCGTGCTTTCCATCCTGAACCCAAATGAGGTGCCCACCGTCGGCGGCAGCTGGTGGGGCGAAGGAGATGAAAAAATCTTCGTCGATGGCTCGCCGTTGCCGACGCTCTTCGGGACAGGTTCTGAGGACTACTTCAATTACGCCTGGTCGGCGCCGGCGATTTTCATGCTGCCCTACTGCGGACAGCCACGCAGCGATGGCCCGGCGAACCGCGGGTTCGTGTCGAACTACCGCTGGCACATTCTCGATCCCATCCCCTTCGAGCGGGACATTGCCTTCTACATGGAACTCTTGCCCCATGAGCGAACGGACCAGATTGCGTACGCCCGAACGGCCTACTACTACGCCAAGCCTGGCACGGTGGATGACCACGCCGTCATCACATCTGAGCATGCGCGCAAACAGACGCTGCCCGGCAGTTGGCGGCCAAAAGCACGAGAGGGCGCTGCCGGAAGCCTATATTACGAACCGGAAGAAGTCTTGCTGGAGTCCGGAGCAGAAGACGGCCCGGTTACCGTCGAAGAATCTGGCGGCCTTTACTCCGCCGGTCAGCTGATGCGGTGGCTGCCGCAAGAAGAAGGCGAGGAAATCCGCTTCCGGATACCGGTCCCCCGTGCCGGCGAATATACGGTGCGCGCGGTCCTCAGCCTGGATCCTCAAGGAAGCATGCTCGAGTTGAACCTCGGGAGCCAGTCCAACAAAGGCGGCACGCTCAATCTCTATGAAGGGCACCGCACCATGCTGCGCGCCTTTGGAACCAACGTCATGTTTCCTGAAGGAGACGTAGATTTGATCATGACGTACCGGGGTCCCGTACCAGAGGCGGAAGGCTCGACGGTAGGAATCGACTTTCTCTGGATTCAGCCGGTACAGGAATGAGGCCGCCCTTACCGCGCCACGTTCAGAAGCGCCTCCAACATCCGGTCGGTCGTTGTGATGACGCGGGCGCTCGCTTCAAATGCTCGCTGAAAGAGCAGCAAGTTGGTGGCCTCTTCGTCCAGATTGACGCCGCTGATTTCCTGCCGCCGGCGCTGGAAATCATCGACGAAGGCCTCATCAATGCGCAGGGCGTCTTGAATCTGCGCTGAGGCCACCGAGATTTCGGTAATGGTCTCCTCGTAGAAATCATTGAGGGTCGATTCGTTGCCGTTGAGCAGTTGGGCATCGCGAAGTGCGGCCAACTGCTGTGCCGCAGTGTTGTCGCCGGTGTTCTCGATGGGGAGCGAGGTGGCCGATGCCAGCAATTCGGGGTTGTTGAATATCAGGTCATTGGCGCCGATGTCCGAAGCATCGCGCCCGGTAAAGAGCGTGTTGACGCCGAGAGCTGTCAGCGCGTTGGACGTATCGTTGGCAAACCCGTAGGTGAAGCCAGGAGCAGCCCCCAGTTCCAGCCGCCCATCCACCACGCTTGCAGTGAAATTCGGGACCGCGTTAAGGGACGCGGCGATATCGTTCAAGGAGGCGCCGGGCGCGACGGCGACCGTCGTGGCGGTGAAGGCCCCGCTGCCGTCGTAGACCACGACATCGAACGAGCCGCCAGCATTCAGGTTGAAGGGCAAATCCTGTGTGGCCAGGTCCGCGGCAGGGTCTCCCACAGCAGTCGTGCCAGTGATGAGCCCTTCGAGATTGTCGAGACCGTTGCCCGTCGACTGGATCTGATTGGCCTGCTCGATGATCGTCGCGGCCAGCGTGTCAACATCGTTCAGCACGCCCGTCAAGACCGTATCGCGCATTTCGAAGGCAGCAGCCAATTCGCCATTGTTCGGGGCAAGCGACCGCCCGGTTTCCACGAAGCGCACGTCGAATAGCTCGGGGCGGCGCGGATTAAAGGAGGCATCGCGCACCAATTCAACTTCGCTGACAAGCGAGCCTGAGACGAATTCCTGGCCGGCAATCTGCACGTCCACATCGCCGCTGTCGCGTTCGCGGTAGGTGATGTCGACGAGGTTGCTCAACTCATCGAGGAGGAGGTCCCGCTCGTCGCGAAGCCCGCTGGCTTCCCGTTCCCCGCCTACTTCCAAAATGCGTATCTGCCGGTTCAACTCTCCCAGCTGATCGCCGATGCTATTGATTTGCTGGACTGCATCGGCAACTTCGTTGTTGGCGTTCGTAATCAAATCGTTGAGGCGATCCGACACAATATTGAAGGTCTCGCTGAGCGCATCGGCTTCCGACACGACGGCTTGCCGGGCGGGAATGGATTCGACGTTGTTCGCAAAATCGTTCAAGGCATCAAAAAAAAGGTTGATGCGAACCCCTACGGCATTGCCGGTGGGCTCAAGGAAGATGTCTTCAATCTGCGCATAGAAGCGTTCGGTGAGCGTGGAGAAGCCAAGATTGGGATTTTGCCTGCGGAAGGCGATATCGAGAAATTCATCCCGCAGGCGCTCAACGCGGGACACAGCCACGCCCCTGCCAATTTCGCCTTCCGGCAGCGATATTGGCTGCCGCGACACGAGGTCGACCCGCTGGCGGGAATAACCCTCGCGGTTGACGTTGGCAATGTTGTTGGCCGTTACGTCGAGTTGCAGTTGCGAGACCTGCAAGCCCGATGATGCTATCGCGAAGGAGCTGAATAGGGTACCCACGGCGTTCTCCTGTGCCTCGGCACAAGCCAGCAAGTCACATACCGATATATCGGCGGACGCGGCGCGGCGCTTTAATGGCCGCCGTCCATCAGTTCGACGCCTATAGGGCGGCAACTTTCTCCGGCAGTTGGGCAAAAACAGCCCGCCCCGCCAGGGCAAGCACTTGCCGGGCGGGGCGGGATTGAGGCTGGTTGCCGGGCGCGAGGGCGCTAGCGTGCAGGCGTAACCGGCTGCTGCGGCGAAACGATGTTGAACGGTATCTTGATCTCTTCCATGCCCGGGGCATTCGTCTTGATAATGATGTCTTTGCCGTCCAATTCAGGGCTCGGCTGAATGCCATTGACTTCAATGTAGTAGAAGTTCGGCTGCCTTTCTTGGACATCGAAGGTGAGCTGAATCTCATCCTCTTTTTGGTCTCCCTCGAGCGCCTGATCAGCACCGGCGGCCGGTTCCAGCGTGCTGGTCACTTCGAGGATGTCGAACTCCTTGACCACGCCTGGCCGCACGAGGATGTAGCGTGTGAGCGGGCCTTCGATCTGTTCGTTCAAGATAAGCCGGTTCGGCGTCACATTCAGCTTTCCAAGGACATTGGCGACGATCTGCAGTACGTGCTCTTCCGCGCCTTCCACGTTCGTGCGGATGAATGCCCGCCCCATCGCACGGCTTGTCGGCAGCGGCGGGTTCGTCGAAACGGAAATTTCGTATCGCTTGCCCGGCTCGACCGGGGTCGTTTCAATGGTGAAGTGTTCGCTGTCCACGGAGGCGCCGGTGATGTCGAATGTGACGTCTTCCCGGTCTGTCCAGATGGCCGCCGTCTGAGTGGCCTGTTCGTCTTGCTCGAGCTGTTGAAACGCGATCACGCGCGGCTGCACTTCAACCTTCACGATGGTGGTGCCTCCCACGCTCAATTTGAGCATGGGGCGCTCCGGGTCGTTCGAGCTAATCGTTATAGTCTTGCGCGTCGGGCCGCTGCGCTGCGGCACCTTCAGCGTGGCTGGCAATTCGGTGGATTCGCCTGGCTCGATGGTCTTGTCATCCGGCGTCGCCACCGTGCACCCGCATGAAGTCTTTACGTCTTGAATCACCAAATCAGCATCGCCCTCATTGGTAATCGTGAAGGTGTGGGTCTGCTCGCTCCCCGCTTCCATTTCGCCGAAATCATGGTCGATGGTGTCGCTGACAATCTTCGGCGTGCTCGCGGCGGACACGGAATCTTCCAGGGCCAGCATGCCAACGCTCACGGCAAACATGACCGTCAAGCCGCCAAACAGCACTTTCTGAATCATCGCTTTTGTCACTCCTCGGATGTGTCTAGCGACGGTTCGCTCGGCCAAATCCACCGGCTTCCGGGTGGCGGCCAGCGTTGCGAACCTGTCGAACTTGCTCCCGCTACATTACTTATTCATGCGAATACGAAAAGTATATCAAACTGGCTGGCAGGTCAATCATGCGCGCCGCATGCAGCAGCTAGCCGTTGCTCATCTGCCGGGCCGCCGCGGCGTAGGCCCTTGCGTTCTCTGTGATTTGGTCAAAGGCATGCGCGTCGATGAGTTTTGCGCCCGCCAAACTGCTGCCCGCGCCTACGGCCACGGCCCCCGCCGACAAGAACTCGGCTGTGTTTTCCGCCGTCACCCCGCCTGTGGGCACGAGTTCGACCTGCGGCAGCGGGCCTTTCACCGCCTTCAAGTGGGCGGGCCCGCCGATGTCAGCCGGAAAGACCTTTACGAAATCGCTGCCTAACTCCCACGCCGCGAGGATTTCTGTCGGCGTATAAGCCCCCGCCATGACAAGCTTTCCATAGCGCTTGGCCATGCGGATAACATCCTCTCGCAAGACCGGGCTGACCACGAATTCTGCGCCCGCGAGGATGGCCAAGCGGGCGGTCTCGGCATCCAAGACCGAGCCGACTCCAAGCACCGCATTCGTATGGGCAATGGCCTGTGACGCTTTTTCGAGCGCTGGCAAGGCCCCGGCGCTTGTCATCGTCAATTCGACGCAGCGCACGCCGCCCGCCGCACAGGCCTCGACCGTCTTCACGAGCGCATCGGCGCCTGCCGTTGCACGAATGACAGCGATGACCTTGGTTTCTCGAATGATGCCGGCGCATTCATCGCGGCTGATGCTGGCCATGCGAAGATATCCTCTCGTGGTAACGCCCGAGCAACTGCCCGCGTTGTCCGGCGAACGGGCGCGTGCTACGCTTTGACAGATCGAGCATAGGAGTTGTTGCATCATGGCATATCGGACCGAGTCGCGGCGAGAGTTCTTGAGGAAGGCAGCTACCACGGCGGGAGCCGGGGCGGCCATTGGCGGTTGCGCGACGCAACAGGGCCCCGAACTGCGCGCGCAGGCGCAACCGCCCGCCGTTGCCGTGCAGGCGGAACCGGAGCCCGTGCCCCAGCCGAAAGAGTTGGCTCCAGGCGAGAAGATACGGGTGGGCTTCATCGGCGTTGGCGGACGAGGCTCGTCCATTTTGCAAAGCGCATTGGAAATCGACGAAGTGGACATCGTGGCCGTGTGCGACGCCTACGATGTTTGGCGCAACCGCGCCCTTGCATGGTGCCGCCGGAAACGCAGCACCGTGGGCGATTACATCGACTACGACGAATTGCTCGAGCAGGAGGAGCTGCACGCCGTCGTTGTCGCCACGCCGGACCATTTGCACGCGCCCATCGTGCTGGCAGCATTGGACCGCGGGCTGGATGTCTACACCGAAAAGCCGATGACCCACCGCCTCGAAGACGCCGCGGCCATTCGGGACCGGGCCGCCGAGACGGGGGCGGTGCTCCAGGTCGGGACGCAACTCCGCAGCATGGGCATGTATCAGCAGGCGCGCGAGGTGTATCAGCGCGGCGACCTCGGACAACTCATCGAGGTGCGCGTAAACCGAGATAACGGCAGCGGCAGTCATGGCCGGTCAAGCGTTCCGGAAGAAGCCACAAACGACAACGTGCACTGGGATGTCTTCGCCAAAGCAGGCGGACCCAACGAGCGCGACCACCGCCGCTTCTTCTCATGGCGCCTGTTCCTCGCGTATGGCAACGGCGTCATCGGCGACCTGATGTTGCATCACTTGGACCTTTGCCACTTCATCACCGGCAGCGGCATGCCCAGCAAAGTGGCGGGAATGGGCGGCATCTATCAATACAATGATGGACGCACCGCGCCGGACACCGTCAGTTGCCTGCTCGAGTATCCGGAGGGCTTCCATTTCAATTACACGACGACGCTGTGCAATGGACACTATGGTCTGAGCGAGCGCTATCTTTGCACGGATGGGCTCATCGAAGTGCGCAACATGGGCGAAATGTCCATCTGGCGCCGCGGCATCGAGGAGGTCGTCGGCAGCCAGGGCATCCAGACCAAGCCGCATCTCGAAGACTTCTTTGATGCCGTGCGCGCACGGCGCAATCCCATCGCCCCTGTGACGGCCGGCTTCATGGGCGCCGCCTGCTGCGACCTGGCGATGCAAGCCCTGCTCAATGGCCAAACCTACCACTGGGATTATGCCCAGCAACAGCCTTACGTCATAGCGGGCTGAGCAATCTCACACGGCATCGGCATCGCCGCCGGCCGCCGGTTCGGCGCCGTCGTGCCCGTTGTGCCCTTCGTCGCTTTGTGGTTACCCTTCCCGGCATGCGGCACCGGTATCTCATCGACGGCTATAACGTCATGCACTATTTGCCCCAGACGAAGGGGCTGATGCGGCATGACTTCGAGTCAGCACGCGATTTGCTGTCGGACATGGTGGCCGCATTCATTGGCAGCACAGGGGATCGGGCCTGGCTTGTTTTTGATGGGCAGGGCGACAACACGGAACGCCACGAACCGGGGGCGGGGGCGCCGGGTCTCGAGATCGTCTATGCCTCGAAACACAAGAGTGCGGACGCCGT
>CAZLBS010000042.1:0-13076 GCA_964557505.1 uncultured Nitrospiraceae bacterium
AGGTGATGGACCGCGGCACGCTCATCCGTGGATACACCGCCGCCGACCTCGGCAAGATTCTGCACTCGCGCCATCAATACCACTGGCACACGGGATACGAGCCGCCGCAGACCGTCGCGGCCCCGCACATCGGGTCATGGACCGCGAAGACGCTCGGCCCGTGCAACCCGGATGTTCCCGCGTTCATCAACATCGGACAGCGCTTCGACGTGGGCGAGGGCGAAGAACTCAAAGCCTTTACCACGGCCGGCTTCCTGGGTTCGGAGTACGGGCCCTTCAACATTGTCGATCCGTCGAACGCGCAGGCCAGCGTCCGGCCGCCCGCGGGCATGACGCCTGGACGCTTCGAAAATCGCTACAAGGCCTATAAGAAGCTGGTCGAGGCCTCCCCCGTTGGCGAGTACGGCAGCGCGTATCAGGCCGAGTCACTCATGCGCTCGATGGACAATGCCTACCGCCTGCTGACCTCGCCGGCGGCCAAGGCCTTCGATATCACCGACGAGCCGGAAGATGTGTTTGCCGCATACGACACAGGCCGGTTTGGACAGGGCTGCCTGCTCGCACGCCGCCTCCTCGAACATGGCGCGCGCTACATCGAGGTGACAACCGAGTACGAGCCGTTCAAATATTGGGACACGCACGAGAATGGCCACACGCGCCTGAAGGACATGAAGCAGGTGATCGACGGGCCGGTTGCCCGGCTCATCCTCGACCTTGAGGAGCGCGGCATGCTCGACCGGACCCTCGTTGTCCTGGCGTCGGAATTCAGCCGCGACATGATGACCGAAGGCAAGCCCGACAAGAAGGTGCCCGACCAAGTCGAAGTGCCTGACCAACTCACTGAGATGGCGCATTACGGCATGCACCGTCACTTCACCGACGCGGGCTGCGTCCTCATGTTCGGCGGCGGCATCAAGAAGGGCAACGTCTACGGCGTCACGGCCGATGAACGCCCCTGCAAGACGATCGAAAACCCCATCTACCTCACCGATCTGCACGCCACGATGTACGAAGCCCTTGGCATCCCCGCCGACCACGGCTACGAAATCGAAAAGCGGCCCTTCTATGTAACCAAAGACGGCCACGGAAAGGCCGTGCAAGAGCTGTTTGCTTAGAACATAGCGCGCCGCTGGCAACCGGCGGAATGGCCCTGGCTAAATGCTTGGATACTCTTCGGCGAGCTTGCTTTCGATGTAGCGGGCCAGGGCTGCTTGCTGGTCAGGCATAGGCGAGATGAAGCGGACCCCGAGCAGTTGAGAATCTTCCGGCGCCCCTTCGTGGGTGATATGCAATACTTGCCCAAGCATTTCGAGTTCGGGTTCGCCCGGAAGGGTCAGCTCGAGTTCAAGGGTCGTGTCGAAATCGAAGGGCGCGCTGGTCTGCAACAACGCGCCGCCTTGGCTGAGATTCAATACCAGCGCGTCATGCGCGGCCATGCGCACCTGATCCTTCACCCGCGCCGTCAGGTCGGTATGCACGCGCACGCTATGCCGGTGCGTGTGCCCTTGTAGAAACTTCGGTTTTGCCAGGAGGATGCCCTCCTGCGGTCCGCCAAAGGCCCGGCCGGTCATGCGGCTCTCATAGAAGCGCACGCTTTCTTCCGTATGAAAATGGAGGGCCAGCGACATCCCCTCGAGCGGATAATCGTATCCGGGAAAGGAGACACGGATGGCGTCATCGCCCGCCTCGAGAATGCGTACCCAGAAGAGCTGCCCCATGCAATCGAGCAGACAACTGTTTCCCTCGCGAATGTCGTCTTCATACGCCCCCATGCCGCGCGCGTCCTCTCCCCTATCCGGCTGATTCCGTTGCTTCCGATACTTCCGCTGACGGCCACGCCGCCGCTGCGGCATCCCGTGCGATATCCGCCGCTGCGCGCTCGAGTGCCCGGCTCAAGGCACGCACGATCTCCTGCGGGCTTTCGCTCGCCGCCGGTTCCATCGCTTCATAGACCCCTTGCGTCAACGGTTCGTCATACCGGCTGGTTCCTTCAGGCCGGAGACGCGCTTCGATGCGGACGTGTACCTTGGTCCCCTCGGGCGTGTCGACCCGGTTGAAGCGCTGCAATTCACCGCTCAGCAGCAGCACGGGCGCTCCCGCGTCTGCCTCCAACTCTGCCTCGAGCTTTTCGGCCACGATGTCGCCCAAGCTAGCGGCCCAAAGCGCATCGCTGTAATACGCCACTTCGGTATCGCTCGGCATGTACAAGATCTCGTTTGGAATCAGTTGATCGACGGGAACCAGCCGATCCACTTCAATGCGGTACGGCGCCGCCGCTTCGCCCGAAGGCGTCATGTCGACGATGAAATACTGGTTGGGCCCCGTGCTCAAGCAGCCCGCTGCGAGGGCGGCTGTGATGGCGGCAGCAGCAGCAATGCGGAGGCGTGCGGCACGCATCTAGTTTTCCTTTCCTCGCAGCAGCGACTGGGGCTGCTCGGCGATGGTCCGCGTGAAGATCTTCATGTAGCGCAAGGTCTCTTCAAGCTCGGCCAGCAAGTCGTCGATCATGGGCCGGTTGTCTTCCAACAATCCTTGCGCGTCGGCACTCAAGCTATCGGCATTCGCAAGGATGCTCTCCAACGTGCGCGCATATTGATCCAGCTGCGCTGTGACTTTCTGCACATCGTCGACAATCGGCTTGGCTTCTTCGGTGATGGCGTATACGTTGTCGAGCGAACCGCTGATTTGCGGCTCATTTTCCTCCACGATTCGCACCACGTCTTCGACCCCTTCTTTGGCCGTCTCGGTGAGTTCGCGGGCATCCGCCAAAATGGCCTCGAGGTCCACTCTGCGCTCGTCAAGAATCTCCGACACGTCGCCGACCAAGCCTTGACCGTTTTCAAGAATTTCTTCCACCGTCTTCAAGAGGTCCGCTGCCGTGACCAATTCTTCCTTCCCGGCGTCAGCCGCCGGATCGCGGCCCTGCCGAAGCGACGCTTCTTCCGGCAGGGCATACCCTTCGACGCCGACCAGCGTTTCGAAATCGTCTAACAACTCGTTCATGCTTTCGGTCAGCACCGCGATTTGGCCGAAGAGTCCCCCCGGCTCGGCGGGAATCTCGCTGCCGGGCTCGAGCAAGGCCGCGTCCTCTTCGCCCGTCGAGATTTCAAGGTGGTAGGCCGAAGTCAGCGACACCGCGGTGATGAAGGCCGTGCTCGCCGCATTGACGGGCGTGCCCTCGTCCACCTCGATGCGGACTTCGATGGTGGTCTGCGAATCCGGCGCCAGCCCCATCTCCTCGACCTTGCCGACCTTATAGCCGCCAAAGCGCACATCCGCTCCCGCATCGAGCCCGCCGGTATCCGTCATGTACACGTAATAGGTCTTGCCCTCAGCGCTCGGCAGCAGATTGGCGACCACGCCAAACATTATGATGAAGGCCGCGATGCTCACCAGCATGAGCAGCCCCGCCTTGATCTCGGTGACTGTGAAGTTGTGACTGCGTTTCGGCACCTTGAAGATTCCTGGCGGCGGCGGCCGGTTAGGCTTCTTTTCCGGTCAGCGACCGGATGTACTCAGGATTCTCCGCGGCGTCGTCTTCGGCCCGCCGCTCGAAGAATTGCTGTACGAAGGGATGATCCGTCTGTTGCACTTCCTCGAGCGAGCCTAGCGCAACCACTTGGCCGCGGTGCAACATGCAGACGCAGTCCGCAATCTCATGGACGCTCGCCATCTCGTGCGTCACAACAATGCTGGTCAGATTGAAGGTATGCTGCATTTTGCGAATCAGGCCGTCGAGCCCCGCCGCGACAATCGGGTCAAGGCCTGCGCTGGGCTCGTCGTAGAAAATGATCTCGGGATCCATGGCCATGGCCCGCGCGAGGCCCGCGCGCTTCATCATCCCGCCGCTGATCTCGCTCGGCAGATAATCTTCGAAACCGCCCAGCCCCACCAACTCCAGCTTGATGCGCGTCATGATTTCTATGGTGGACTCGTTGAGCTGCGTATGCTCGCGCAAGGGCAGCGCAACATTTTCTGCGAGCGACATCGAATTGAAGAGCGCGGACCCCTGGAAGCACATGCCCATTTTCTTGCGTACTTCCACGCGCTCGCTGTCGCTCATCGCGGTGAAGTCTTGCCCGTTGATGAGAATGGTGCCCGAGGTAGGCCGCATCAGGCCAACGATGTTGCGCAGCAGGGTGCTCTTGCCGCTGCCGCTGCCGCCCAGAATGACGAACGTTTCGCCACGCCGAACCTTAAACGAAATGCCGTTCAACACCGTTCGGTCGCCGAAACGCATCACCACGTCTTTAGCTTCGATGATGTAATCTTCGCCGGTCATACACCTGCCGCGTGTTGCCGTGTCAGCCTTGCGAAAAGAACAGCCACGTGAAAATCAAGTCGACCACGATAATGAGAAAGATCGAGGTGACCACAGAAGAGGTGGTCATTTTGCCGACCCCTTCGGCCCCGCCTTCAACCTGAAAGCCCCGGTACACCCCGACCAAGCTGATCGTCAGGGCGAAGAATACACTTTTTGTCATGCCGGTGGCGAAATCGAGCGGGGCGAGCGCCATTGCCGTCCGCTCGAGATACATCGCGGAATCTAGGCCGAGCAGCGTGACCGAAAGCGTATAGCCGCCCAGAATCATGATGAGCACCGCGAGGATGGTGACGCAGGGCAGCGCCAGCGTCATGCCCAATACCTTCGGCACCACGAGAAACTTCGTCGCGTTGATGCCCATCACCTCGAGCGCGTCCAACTCATCGGCCACTTTCATCGTGCCTATTTCGGCGGTAATGGCCGAGCCGCTGCGCCCGGTCACGATGATGGCTGCCATCAGGGGCGCCAACTCGCGCATGGCCGCAACGCCTACCAAGTCGGCTACCAATTGCGTCATGCCAAATGCCGCCAATTGATAGGCCGATTGCATGGCCATGATCGCGCCGATCAAAAAGCAGATCAGACCGACAACCGGCAGGGAATGGGCGCCGAACTCGACGAACTGATGGATCGTCGCGCGCACCCGCAGCCCCTTGCCCCGCACGGGCGCGATCACAATCCAATTCAACGTGTCCAGAATCAGGACGCAGACGCGGCTGGCGGCGCACAGCGTATTGAGCGTGTGGCGGCCGAGCGAGCCAGCCGCGAGGACCGCGGGATTACTCATGCATCACGCCTTCTGTGCCGCCGCGGCGGAGAGCTGACCATCCGTATGCTGCCCTCACGAACCTAGGCGCTGGGCTTGATGGTGAACACGGCGTCGAGCCGCGAAAGCTGCAGCACCTTCATCACCGAAGGCGATGGCGACACCAGGGCGAAGCGCACATCTTTCTTGTCCGCCGCGCGCAACCCTTCGACAAGCGTCGCGACGCCCGAGCTATCCATATAAGCTACATTGCTCAAGTCGACTTCGATTGTGCCCATTGTCTTGGGTACGGCCTTCGCGATAGCCGCCCGCAGATCCGGCGAGGTATACAAGTCGACCTCGCCGTTTACGACCACCTTGACCGTGTCGCCGCTTTCGTGCGTCTCGATGCTGATTGCCATGGAACTGTCATCCTTCCGCATGCGGATGTTCTGTGCGGACTGCCGCCCGCCTCAAGCCCTCGTGCCGGGGTCAGCCGCCCGACTGCTGCTCTCCGTCTTTCGCCCGTTGCAGGCGCATCTCCACCGTGTTGCCCACCTCGCCGCATTCGTCCTCAGCCGAGTAAATCTTCACATCGTCGAACACCCGGTAGATCAGTTGAATGCCGAGACCGCCCGGGGTCAAGTCGTCGAGACTGGGCGGCGCCAGCTCCCGCCGCACGAGCTTTTCGCCGGGGCACGGCGTCCCCGTGTCGCGCACGGTAATTTGAACGGTGCTGTCATCGCACCCCAACGCCACTTCGTACCGCTTCGAGGCGTCGCCGCCGTAGGCATGCCGGATGCAATTCGTGCAGGCTTCATCAACGGCAAGGACCGCTTCGTCGATGCGGTCCTGCGGCGCGCCGGCATGCGCGAGATACGCCTTCACGGCCCCGCGAACCGACGCCAGCAAGCGCGGCTCCGAGTACAGTTCCATCCGGAACTCTTCCGTCATCGGCGAGTCTCCTCCTGGATTGCCGCTCGGATTGGGCGTTGCCGGCGTCATCCGCCTAAATACTTCAGCACAAGCATGGTGCAGTCATCGTGTGGATCCGCCGGCGCCGTATACGCCTTCACATCATCGTATAGCGCCGAGATAAGCTCTCGCGGCCCAAGCTGCCGCTGTTCATTGAGGAAGGCTTTCAGGTGGTCTTCCCCGTAATCGCCGCCCTGCGTCGAGCCGCGCGGATGCGCCTCGGCAAGACCATCTGTATACAGCAAGAGCGTTTCTCCGGCGGCCATCGAAGCTTGCTCAGCTTCCCAATGCGCCTCGGCCAGAATGCCGATGGGAGGACCCGTCGCCGCGCCCAACTCGCGCACGTTCTCGTGGCCCACCACCAGCGGCGCATGATGCCCCGCATTGACGATGGTACATTCCCCCGTCTTGAGGTCTAGCGTACCATAGCAAATGGTGCAAAACATGCCGCGCTGACTGCGGGCCGACAAGGAGCGGTTGAGCAGCTGCACCACCCTGACACAGTCGGTCTCGAGGCGCGCATGCAGACGAAACTCCGTCAGCAATTGCGCCATGGTGAGCGCCGCGGGCACGCCCTTGCCGCTGACATCCCCGATGAGGAACGCCACCCGCCCCGCGTTGGCTTCGAAGCAATCGTAAAAGTCTCCCCCGACGATGCGCGCCGGATGCGTCGCGCCGAAGGCTTCGTAATGCGCATGACCTTCGGGCCAGTCTTTCGGCAGAAAGCCCTGCTGGATGCTCCACGCGTGCTCGATATCTTGCTCCATGCGCTGGGCCGCGAGCACCTGCCGGTGCATGTGCGCATTTTCGATCGCCAGCCCCGCGCTATTGCCCACGGCTGTCGCCAGCAACATGTCTTCTTCGCCCAGCGGCCGGCCATCGGCGCTGCTGTCGATGTAGAGAAGGCCAATGACGCCTGACTTTGCACGCAAGGGCACGCAAATAATCGACCGCAGATTGAGCGCCATTACGCTCTCGGCCATGTTCAACTCGTTGTCGTCGCTCGCGTCCCGGTAGAGCACGCTTTCGCATTGACGCAGCACCCGTTTCACGACCGTCGTGCTGACGCGCGTATCGCCTTGTTGGCCGTGCCGCAGGTCGCCGCTCTCGTAGGCATGATAGCGCTGGCACACGGGGCACGGGCGCAAGCGTGCATTCTCAGCAATCGCCGTGCCGCCCTCGCCGCCCGGGTCCGTTTCGGCCCCATCCGGGGCAAAAAACACGGCGCCCCGCTCCGCCCGCACGGCATTGACCACCGACTTCAACACCTTGTCCACGAGATCACAGGGGTCGTAATTTGATGAAAGCTCGTTCATCACCGAGTACACGGCCCGCAACAAATCTTCGGATTTGCCAGCAACCTTGGGCCGTGCTTCCGCGCCTGTCGCATCGATAATGGTTTGCTTGAAGAGCGTCGATTGGTCGGCCTGAACCGGCGCACTGGTGTCTTCGCCCATGTCGAAGCGCAAGACCGACTCGCCAATTTGCAGCCGGTCGCCCTGCTGGAGCCGGCCCTCGAGCATCCGGCGCCCATTGAGCAAGGTGCCATTCGTGCTGCCGAGATCCTTCCAGTGCCAGTTCTCAGGGCCGCGCTCGGTAATTTCCACATGCTTGCGCGAGGCCGCGGCGTCGTCGAGCACGATGCTGCAGTCTGCTCCGCGCCCGATAGTCATCACCGGGCGGGCGGGAATGACCCGCGGTGCATCCGCACCTTCTTCGGCTATGAGCACTGCTCGAGGCATCTAGGCGTCCTTTCCCCGCGTCTCCCCGACAGGATGGTACTCGCGCTTGCGCGAACTTGGCAAGATGCCGCGTACGCTCGCGGCTGCCGCGCAGCCTGCGTTATCCTCTCGTATTCAGAGGGCTTACAGGGGGGACACGCGAAGCCATGATTGATTTGCAGAACACCGAGACGCGGTTCGCCGTGGATGCCGTGCGTGCCGCGGCCAAACTGGCGCGCCAGATTCAACAAGAAATGACCGCAGCCGCCATCAGCAAGGATGACAAGTCGCCCGTGACCGTGGCGGACTACGCCATTCAGGCACTCATGGGATGCCTGCTCGAGCGCTTCTTCCAGTGCGACGCATTGGTCGGCGAAGAGGATGCCGGCGCACTGCGCGATGAGGCCAATCAGGCGACGCTCGAACAAATCGCCGGCTTTCTCTCCCGCGACATGGCCTATGTTACCAACGAGACGGTGCTGGCGTGGATCGACCGTGGACAGGCAGCACCCGGGAACCGCTTCTGGACCCTCGACCCGATCGACGGCACGAAGGGCTTTCTCCGGGGAGAGCAATATGCCGTGGCCCTGGCCCTCATCGAAGAAGGGGTAGTGACGCTCGGAGTGCTCGGCTGCCCAAATCTCACTGGCGGTTGCGAGCCGGCCGTCGGCGGGCCCGGCTCCGTTATCGCCGCACGCCGCGGCGAAGGCACATGGGCAGCACCGCTCGAGGGCGGCAGCTTCACGCGCCTGACGGTTTCCGAAATTGACCACCCGAAAGAGGGCCGTGTCTTGCGCTCAGTCGAAAGCGGTCACACCAACATCGGCCAGCTCGACCACATTCTCGATGCCATGGGGGTGGATGCCAGCCCCGTCCGGCTCGATAGTCAGGCCAAATACGGCGTGCTTGCCGGCGGCAAAGGCGACTTGCTCTTTCGCCTGCTCAATCCGAAAGCACCGGACTACCGCGAGAAGATCTGGGATCAGGCCGCCGGCGCCATCGTGGTCGAAGAAGCGGGCGGGCGCATCACCGATCTCGATGGCGAACCGCTGGATTTCAGCCGCGGCCGCACGCTTGCCAACAACCGGGGCGTCCTCGCCACCAATGGCCTCTTGCATCAGGCGGCCCTCGACGGCGCCGCCAGTGTCGGAGCCTAATGGCTCACTAACGCCCCGGCTTGCCCTATCACCCCTTGTCGCCTATAGTTAGGGAATGCGCGGATCACGCTTCGGGAATGCCTCGCATTCAAACGTGTTCCCGTGTACGGGGACGCAGCGGGATTCCAACGCGGTCATCCGCGGCGCTTACGCCTTACCTGTCTTCCGGGGACCATTCTGTAAAGGAGAGTTGACCATGGCTTATACGCTTCCCGACTTACCGTACGCGTTCGATGCGCTGGAACCGCATATCGACGCAATGACGATGGAAATCCACCACGACAAGCACCACAACACGTACGTAACGAAGGCCAATGCCGCGCTTGAAGGTACGGGCTTCGAAGACAAGCCTGTCGAGGAACTGCTCAAAAACATCGACAGCGTGCCGGAGGCCAAGCGCCAGGCCCTGATCAACAATGCCGGCGGTCACGCAAACCACTCGCTCTTCTGGCAGATCATGGCCCCGGGCGGCGGGGGTACGCCATCCGGGCCGCTCGCCGAAGCCATCGACAGTGAACTCGGCGGGTTCGACAAGTTCAAGGAAGACTTCGCCGCCGCCGGGACGGGGCGCTTTGGCTCGGGTTGGGCGTGGCTGGTCGTCGACGGCGGCGGCAAGTTGCACGTGACGAATACCCCCAACCAAGACTCCCCGCTCATGCAGAGGCTCACGCCTATCCTCGGTCTCGACGTGTGGGAACACGCCTACTATCTGAAGTATCAGAACAAGCGGCCCGACTATATCTCGGCCTGGTGGAACGTTGTCGACTGGAGCAAGGTCGGCGAGCTTTACACAGCTGCGAAGGGCTAAGGCAACAGCCCCGATAGACCTCGATGACCGGCCGCCCTGTAGCGCACGGGGCGGCCTTTTGCTTTACCCGGGGCTGCCCATCCGTGCGAACGGCAGCAGCACGTATGAAACGCGGCCCACGATGCTCTCCACCGGGATTCCCGCATGCGCGTGGGGGCCGTCTTCCTGCCCATTACGGTTGTCGCCCATCACTAACACCTCACCCGGCTCCACCTTGGTCTGCTCCATCGTAAAGTCCATGGGTTCCTTGATGTAGGACTCGAAGACGGGCGAACCATTGCGGAGCAATTGGCCTTGATGCACACGCAACGTATCGCCAGGCAAGCCGACGATGCGCTTCACGCTATAGCCCGAGCGGTTTTCGGCCTTCTCGAACACGATGACATCGCCAATGCGGTATGAGGATTCAGGAAAAGTAACGACGCGATCTTGCGCCTCGATAGTTGGAACCATGGCGCCGGTCGGCACGACGAACGTACGCATGCCCATGCCAAAGTAGGCGGCCGCTAGTGCAATGACGAAGGCAAGCGTGCTGCCAATGACGATGGCCCCAAGGCAGCCACGCGTGGTCTTCAGCGTGTCCGTGATCTCTTCGAGGTCGATGAGCGGCGCCCGGCGGGCCAGGACGCGCTCTTCTGCTTGCACGACGGGAGAGAGCAGTTCCTGATCGACCTTCAGGTAGTCAGGCATTTGGCCATGCAGGGAATCGTCGGGTGAAGCCGTCTTCCCCGCGGCGGCGTCGGGCGCCTGCTTCTCCTCGCCTGGCGGATCGAGATGCTGCTTCAAGAACTGATAGCGCAGCTTCACTCCATCGCTCTGCGCTTTCAAGGCCCGGCTTTCAGGGCGCTTTCGCCGCTCTTCCTTCAGCGTGTAGTAGGCCTGATGCAATTCCCGCATTTCGGCCTCGAGTTCTTCGCGAAGTTCCTTCGGGATGTTCATCGTCCGCCCTCCTCCCCAACCGCCGCCATAAGATAGCAGACCCCGCCGCCATGCGGTATTCGTTGCACAGAGCGTGCACCGCAAGGCTTGGCGCCGTTTGGTTTCAGAATGGCCCTGCTCGTATCATCTCACCTTGAGGATGGCGTCTATGCATGCAGGAAGGGCTTGGTTATGAAACTAGCGGTCATTGGGGGCGGGAGTTCCTACACCCCGGAACTGGTCGACGGACTGTTTTCCCGGCTCGATCTCATTCCCGTAAGCGAGGTGTGGCTCATGGACATCGATCCCGCGCGCCTCGACATTACGGCAGGCCTATCGAAACGCATGGCCGAGCGCAACGGCACGCCCTTCAGCGTCCATCAGACCACCAGCCTCGCCGAAGCGGTGAAAGACGCCAAGTATGTCTGCACTCAGTTGCGGGTCGGCGGCATCCATGCACGCATCGAAGACGAAAAACTCGGCCTGCGCCACAACATCATCGGCCAAGAAACCACGGGCGTGGGCGGCTTCGCCAAAGCACTCCGCACCATTCCACGCATCCTCGACATCGCGCAGGCGATGGAACAGCACGCGGCTCCCGGCGCCGTGCTCTGCAATTTCACCAACCCGAGCGGCATCGTTACGGAAGCCCTCGTGAAGCACAGCACGGTCCCCTCCGTCGGCTTGTGCAATATCCCCATCGGCATGATCATGGAATTGGTCGAGCACATGGGTTGCGCGCAAGAGGACGTGCAGATGGACTACGTCGGCCTCAACCATCTCGCATGGGTACGCGGCTTCGAGATCGCCGGAGAAGACGTTACGGAGCCCGCCCTTGACGGCTTCATCGCCCGCGCGCATGCAGAATGGGAACAGCCCGCAGTCTGCGAAAACATGGTGGCCGCCATGAAGCACTTGCGCATGTTGTGCAATCCGTACCTCCAGTATTTCTACAGCACGGATGAGTGCCTCGAGCACTTGCGCCGCAAGCCGAAGACGCGGGGCGAAGAAGTGCTCGAAATCGAGGCGAGCCTGCTCGAGAAATACAAGCAGCCGGAGCTGAAGGAAAAGCCGCCCGAGCTATCGAAGCGTGGCGGGGCGCACTATTCGACCGCGGCGTTCAACCTGATTGCGGCGATCGAAAATGACACCGGCAGCAAGCAGGTCGTTTGCTGTAAAAACGAAGGCGCGGTGCCGACCTTTGACGATGATTGCGTGGTCGAAGTGACCGCTGCCATCACGAAGACCGGCGCCAAGGCCTTGCCCCAAAAACCGCCTGAGCCGTCCATTCGCGGGTTGATGCAGGCCGTCAAGTCCTACGAGTCCCTCACTGTGGAAGCGGCTGTCTCGGGCAACCGGGAAGCCGCCTATCTGGCTATGCTCGAGAATCCGTTGATGCCCAGTGCTAAGCAATGCGAAGCCCTGCTCGCCGACCTGCTCGAAGTGAACCGCCCGCACCTGCAAGGGACCTTTTTCTAACGATGGCAGAAGGCCTGTATGAAACCCACATCCCCGGCCGAAAGCCGGACTATCGAGGCAAAGTGCGCGACCTCTATGAACTGGGCGGTCACCTCATCATCGCCGCCACCGATCGCCTTTCCGCGTTCGACTGGGTCAACCCCGCTCCCATCCCAGACAAGGGCCGCATCCTGACCGCGCTCTCCCTCTGGTGGTTCGAACAGATTAGCGACATTGTTCCCAATCATCTGGTCAGCGCTGACCTCGCCGATTTTCCGCCCGAGTTTCAGGAACACCGCGAGCAATTCGAAGGCCGCAGCATGCTCGTGAAGAAATGCAGCATGCTCCCAATCGAAGTCGTAATTCGCGGATATCTCGCAGGCAGCGGCTGGAAGGAGTACCAGCAATCCGGCACGGTGTGCGGCATCCAATTGCCCCCGGGACTAACGGAATCAGCGAAGCTTCCACGGCCCATATTCACGCCCGCGACGAAGGCAACCGATGGCCATGACATCAATATCCCGCCCGCCGAAGCCGAAGCGATTGCAGGCGAAGAGGTCACGCGGGAAGCAGCGGCAAAGGCCCACCTCATCTACAAGCGCGGACACGAGATCTGCAGCGAGCGCGGCATCATCTTGTGCGACACCAAATTCGAGTTCGGCGTCCATGACGGCGGCATCATCCTGTGCGACGAAGCCTTGACCCCGGATTCCAGCCGCTTCTGGCCGGCAGACCAATACGAGCCCGGGCACGGCCAGCCCAGCTTCGACAAGCAATTCGTCCGAGATTTTCTCGAGTCCACCGGCTGGGACAAGAATTCGCCGCAACCACCCCTGCCCGAGGACATCATCGCGAAAACTCGCGAGAAGTATTGGGAGGCTTACGAAAAGCTGACAAAGCACGCACGATTCTGATATAACTTCAGCAGGCTGGGATGGTGTTTCTAGAAGCCAGGAAATGGCCGGTATGT
>CAZLBS010000043.1:0-5749 GCA_964557505.1 uncultured Nitrospiraceae bacterium
CCGCGCGGGGGCGGGGATTATCGGCGATTACACGCATTGCTCCTTCAGCAGCGCAGGCATCGGCACGTTTCTCCCGGGAGAAGGCACGGATCCCTTTAGCGGCAAGCAAGGGCAAGTCAACGAGGAACCCGAGCGGAAGTTCGAAGTCATCTTGCCGAGAGCGCGGCTTGCAACCGTACTGCCTGCATTGTTTCAGGCGCATCCGTATGAAGAAGTGGCGTATGATGTGATTCCGCTCGAAAACACGGACAATAGCATTGGGCTGGGGCTGACCGGCGAGTTGGCCCAGGCGATGACGCTCGAGCAGTTCGCGAGCCATGTCCGGCGGGCGCTGGATGTGTCGCACGTGCGCCTCTGCGGCGGCGGCAAGCGGCGCGTCCGAAGCGTTGCCGTGCTGGGCGGGTCCGGCGGCGGCCTGATTGGCGATGTGCCCAATGGCATCGATGCGTATGTCACAGGCGATGTGAAGTATCACGATGCCCAGTTGGCGGAGCTGAAGCAGTTGGCAGTGGTGGACGCGGGGCATCAAGGCACGGAGCACCTTATCGTGCCGGCGCTGGTAGACTATTTGAGCAAACAGTTGCGCGCGCGCGACGCGGGGATTCGCGTGACGGGCTACCAGGAACCGGAACCCTTCCGCGCGATCCTAGATTAACCCGCCTTGGGGAAAGCATTATCGTGACCAATCCTCTGCGCATTCTATTCGTGGCGTCGGAAGTGGCGGGACTAGTGAAGACGGGCGGTTTGGCAGACGTGGCCTTTGCCCTGCCGCGCGAATTGCACCGGATGGGGCATGACGTCCGGGTGGCCATGCCTTGCTACGGCACCCTCGCGTACGCATCGCTCGGCACCCATACGCACATCGTGCGCGGCGACCTGGGCTTCAAGGATGTCACGGGCGGCATGCGCACGAGCCAATTGCCAGGCGCCGAGACGCCGCTCTATCTCATCGAGCATGAAGGCTATTACAACCGTCCACATCCATATCACAATCACAACGTAGAGTATACGGACAATATCGAGCGTTTTGCCTTCTTTTGCCTGGCAGTGCTCGATGGGATCAAGCAGACGGGCTGGAAGCCTGATGTGGTGCAGTGCAACGATTGGCACACCTCGCTGATGCCGGTGCACCTGCGTGCGCGTTACGCGCAAGACCCCTTCTGGGGCGGCATGCCCACGGTCATGTCGATTCACAACCTGGCGTATCAAGGCCGGTATCCAGGCTGGCGCATGCCCGAGACCGGGCTAGGCCGCGACTACTATCACCCCGGCGCGCTCGAGTACTACGGCGACCTCAACATGCTCAAGGGCGGCATTCTGTATGCGAGTCAAGTGAGTACGGTCAGTCCGCGCTACGCCAAGGAAATCCAGACGCCCGAGTATGGCGAGGGTCTCGATGGCGTGTTGCGCGGGCGTGCTCAAGACCTCAGCGGCATTCTGAACGGCGTCGACTATACGGAGTGGTGTGCGGCGACAGACAAGCACATCGCGGCCAACTTCACGAAAGAGGATCTCAGCGGCAAGGCGGTGTGCAAGCAGGCGCTTCAGGCGCGCTTCGGACTGCCGCAGCGGGCCGATGTCCCCCTGTTTGGTATGGTCACGCGGCTGACCTGGCAGAAGGGCTTGGACCTGCTGCACGATGCCCTCGAGATAATGCTGCAACAGGACATTCAATTCGTCCTGCTCGGTTCTGGCGATCCATTTTTCGAACACATGTACAGCGAAAAGCAACGGTACTTTCCGGATCGCGTGCGCACGCATATTGGCTATGATTTGGAGATGGCGCATCAGATTCAGGCGGGCTGCGATTTCTTTTTAATGCCGTCCCATTTTGAGCCAAGCGGGTTAAGCCAGTTGTATTCGCTGGCCTATGCGGCTTTGCCCGTGGTGCGCCGCACCGGCGGTCTGGCTGACAGCATCAGCGACGCGAGTTTGGCCAACCTGCGCCGGGGCACGGCGACGGGCATAGTCTTCGGTCCGAAGACGGGGCAGGCGCTGGCCCATGCAATGGAACGGGCCGTGCGCCTCTTTGAAGATCCAAAGCGCTTGCACGAAGTGCGGCTGCAGGCCCTGTCGCAAGACTTCTCCTGGGAGAAAGCGGGAAAACAGTACTTGCACCTGTACCGGAAAGCGATTGCCGCCCCCGGCGGAATGACCTATGCACATGTGTAAGGAGACATTGCCATGACGGTGAGTGCCGGTGCGGCGGCGTTCAACGTTCAGACGGAGTCGGAATCCGAAACGGAGGCGCTTGGAGCGCGCTTGGCTGCGGCCCTTCCGGCAGGGGTGGTGGTCGCGCTGCGGGGCGATTTGGCCACGGGCAAGACCTGCCTCGTACGCGGCATGGCGCGGCATTTCGCGGGGCAGGACACGCTGGTCCACAGCCCTACCTTTACCCTCGTCAATCAATACGGCAGCAGCCCCACGCTCTACCATTTGGATCTGTACCGATTGGGCGGTCCCGTGGAAGTTGCGGGCCTTGGCCACGAAGAACTCTTTGATATGCCTGATGGAATTTGCGTCGTTGAATGGGCCGAACGCGCCGAACCCCTGCTCCCGGCGGAGCGGCTGGACGTGCATTTGGAGCATGCCGGCGGGGATGCGCGGAAACTTGCGTTCATCAAGCGTGGGCTTGATGCCTTCGATTTGGCGCGCGCCCTGTCCTAATCCCCCGCCATTGGGCAATGGCGAACGGCACAAGCGGATACTGAAGAGCCCGGGCAGCATAGCCGCCGCCCGGGCGTGGCAAACGGCGCCTTCTCTAAAGGATTACGAGCCCTCAGCGGCGCCCGCCGCCGCTTCTGCCGCATCCTCTTCTGCTTGCTCCATGGGTTCAGCGAGACTGCCGGCTTCCTCCGGCATCGGCACAGCTTCGTCAACCCGTTCGGCCTCGACGTAGAGTTCCATGGCGACATCGTCGTAAATCACTGTGTCGCTCACCCAGCCCTTGCCCAAGTCCCAGGCTGACCGGTCAAGACTGAATTCAGATTCCGCGGTCAGCATGCTGCCATCAAGTTCAATCGAGGCCGGAAAGGTAACGCCCTTTGTAATCCCGCGAATCGTCAAGTTGCCCGAGATGTTATAGGCCCCTTCTTCGCCGGCGGGCGCCACTTTCGCGCTCACGAATTTGGCCGTCGGGTGCTGCTCGATTGCGAACCAGGTTTCGTCCTTCAACGTATTCGTCAAGATCGAATTGTCTGTGGTCAGTTCGGTCGTGTCGAAGGTCACGTTGATCTTCATGGTCGACAAGTCGTTGCCCTGCATACCCACGCTGCCGTCAAAGGCCGGAAACTGGCCGTAGTGCGTGCCGGTCGCTTTCGAGCCTGCGAAACCGACATAGGTGCCTTCAAGCAATTCGTACACGGTCGTGCCGGCGGCGGCGCTCGCCGTGCCTTCGTCCTCCGCCATTTCATCAGCGGCCTCTGACGGTGCGGGCGCTTCAGCGGAAGCCGCCTGCCGGTCAGTCCCCTCGGCGTCCGCGGCATCGGGCGTCAGGGCTTCTTCTTGAGGCGCTTCCTCGCCTGTGTCCATCGCTTCCCCCACGGTCGCTTTCGGCTTGTCCGCCGCCGGGTTGCCGCAAGCAGGAAGCACCAGGCAGAAGGTCACTGCAAGCACCGCATAGGGCACGAGCGAGCGCGCAATTGTAGACATCGGATTGGTCTCCTTTCGGACCCGCCAGGAACAGGCGGGGCATATTCGTTGCGCATACAGAAAAAGGGCGGAACGCACCCGCATGATGCCATTCCGCCCTTGAGGGCTCAACACGTGACGTCCACTAGACCTGCTGGGGATCGTCCTCTTCTTCCTTCTTCGCGGCATCCCAGCCGGCGGGATCCGGGAAGAACTCGTACTGATACGGATCCGGCGTTTCAAAATCGAAGGTGTAGAGGGCCGGGTCGATTTCGACGGGCTGGCCGCCCTGTTTCATCGACTCGAGCGCGGCGAAGCCTGCACATGCTGCCATAAGACCGACCATGCCATTGTTCTTCGGCTGGCCGCCTTCGCGGATGTGCTTGGCAAATGCCGTAAACTGCATGCGATCGTTCGCGGTGATTTCGAAGGGCTGGCCCAAGTCGTCCACCACTTCAATGGGAATGCCTTCTTTGGCTGCGTCGCCCGACCAGTTGCGCGTGCCGCCGGCGGCGATTTCCTTCGCCTGTTCTTCGGCGGTGGCTTCTTTCATCTTCTCCTCTTCCATCCGCTTCCAGTCCGCCGCGGCGGAACCGTCCGGATAGAAGCGGCAGCCGAATTGCTCGGTCAGTTCGATGCCGCCCTGGTCGCCCGCGATCCACTCGCCGTATTCGCGGTGGCGGTTGGCGCAGATGCTCGTGTAGGTCATCCGCACCGTATAGTCGCGGTTGATTTGGCTCATCTTGTGCTGCTGAACGCGCGGGCGAATCATCTTAAAGCCATCATGTTGGCGCGAGATTTCGAACTCATAGATCATGACGATGTTGTCATTGACCTCGCGCCCATCGCGCCAGTAATCGATTCCGCCGAAAGCCGACACCCGGCTTGGCGGCGTGCCCAGCGCCCAAGTCGCAATGTCGAGCTGATGCGTCGCCAGCTCCGTGATGAGTCCGCCTTTCGAGTACTGCGGATACAGGCGCCAGTTGTAGTGCTCCTCGAGGCTGCGCGGCACGAGCTTCTTCTCGGTTTCGTTCATTTCATAGTTGCTGGGGATTGGGCGGCGCCATGAGTTGTTCCGGTGCCAATAGGCGTTGATGTGGTTGACTCGGCCGGTTGCGCTCGGGCGTTCTTCGCTGCCGCGGATGAGCCACATCGCCTTGTTGTATTCGGGGTTGTAGCGGCGCTGATGCCCCACCTGCAGGACAAGTCCTTTGTCGTGCGCCAACTGAATCAGGCTGCGGCATTCCTCGATTTCGTAGCACATGGTCTTTTGCACGAAACAGTGAAGCCCCGCCTCGAGCGCAGCCTTGGCCGGTTCGTAGTGCTCGAACAGCGGCGTGCAGATAATCACGGCGTCCATCTCGACTTCGTCTATCATCTGGCGGTAATCGTAATACGCCGGCACCGCATCGGGTCCGCCTAAAATGTCGAGGCAGGCGTCTTGCCGCACTTTGAGCACATCGCAAATGGCCACCACCTCGAGGTCCGGGCAGGAGCCGATGCCGTTGCGCAGGTGCCAATTGGCCTGCCCGCCCACGCCAATCATGCCGACGCGGATCTTTTCGTTGGCCGCATAGCTTGTGGCGGCGTAGCCGCTGGCGAGCGCCAGACCCGAGGTCGCGCCAGCCACCTTCATGAAGTTGCGGCGGTTAAGTCTGCCTTGATTGCCCATGCTGCTCCCTTTCGTGTGAGATGTGTTGGCTGCGGGCCTAGAGATTGATGCGTTCTGCCCGCACTTCCGCGCCTTCCGGCACGCCGATATAGATGCCACCGTATTCCGGGTATGCCTCGCAAAATTGCACGATGCGTTCGCGGCCCATGACCAAGAAGGCTGTACTCAAGGCGTCGCTTGCCGCTCCTGTCGGGGCCTGTGCACCCGTGGCCAAGACGCCGCGAATAGGCTGGCCCGTCTTCGGATCGAAGATGTGACAATACTCGCGGCCATCCGCTTCGAACATTTTGCCGGCGCATTCAGAGGCGGAGTATGCGCCATTACGCAACTGAAGCGAATCCAATCTTTCTTGCTCATTATACGGGTTTTCCACGTGAACGGTCCAGTATTCCGCGCCTGGCGGAGCGCCCATGGTCAGAATCGTGCTGGCGCCTCCGTGGAGCAGGG
>CAZLBS010000043.1:5759-12939 GCA_964557505.1 uncultured Nitrospiraceae bacterium
CCGTAGCGCCGGAGGATGCCCGCCGCAACATCCAGGGCCATGCCCTTGCCGACAGCGCCGAAGCTGAGGCGCATGCCCTCTTTCGCCAGCGCAACCGTTCGTTCCGCTTCATCAAGCACAACCTTGTCCATACCTACTATGGCCAGCGCCTCCGCGATTTCGTCATCGCCCGGCCAACGGCCTTCCTTCTCGTAGAGGCCCCATACTTCAAGTAAAGGCCCTACGGTGATGTCGAACGCGCCATCCGTCTTCTCGCTTATGGCTTCACAGAAAGCAATGGCACGATAGATATCGGGCGCCACGCGAACCGGCTCGATGTGACCGCGCGCGTTGATTAACGAGACTTGGCTATCAGGGATCCAAGAACTCAGCCGCGATTCAAAATCATCGATCGCCGCAAAGGCTTCATCTGCGATGCCGTATAACGTATCGCGCGGGGTCTCGGGGTTATTCCCATACAACCTGAACTCGAACTGCGTGCCCATGGCCGCATGCGTCACTTGGACATAGGGCCATTCCACGTCTTCGGCATCCGGCAGCGGCTCTTCGAGTACAGCTGCCTCCGCTTCGTTTTCAGCGGGGAACAGATTCTCCATGAGTGTGGCGTAATTGCGCGACAGGCCGAAGTACGCGGCAATCGACATCACGACAATCGATGTGCAGAGCATCACATTCCAGCCGATGCGGACGCCGCCCGTGGGCATCGCATCGCCCATGAACGACTTCATATTGAGCAGGACGAGGAAGCACGCAACGGCAATAGGCAAGAGCGGCGCATTCATGCTGGAAGCGGTAATCGCCGCCTGCCACGGGAAGCCCTCCATCACCACGCCATACACGCCGACAATAGGCGCCAGCGAAAAGAGCAGCTTCCACTTGCTCTCATGCGGCACGTTGAACAACTCGCAGCCAATGAATCCGCAGGCGAGCATATGCGTGATGATGCTGGTGAAGCCGATGGCCATCATGCCCAGGCCGATGATGAGCAGCGCCAGGGTCTCGCCGGCCGCGTCGCCCCCAAGGAACCCTCCGAAGGTCGGGCCTAGCACTGGCACCACCTCGAGAATGTTGCGAACCGGCGCTTGGTGTTCGCCGGGCGCCGGGCCAATCGTATTTGCCGTTGCCAGAACCATGAACGTGGTCGCGAAAAAGAACGGAACGACCATGCCGCTAATCAAGTCGAAATAGGCCATTTCCTTGTGGTCGCGGCCCCACTTGCGGTTGAGCAAGGTGTAGGGATACAGGAAGACCATGTTGATCCCGAGCGCCGCCGCCATGCCGCCGACGATCGGGTTGATGGCCATCTCCGGCAACGTGCCAGCCGCGATATCTCGAATGAAGGCAATGCCCGTGATCCCTGTCACAAGACGCCCAAAGTCGATGCCGGTCATAATCGCGACGAACGCAAAGGCGAACACGATGGTCCATACCAGGATCTTCGTCGCGTTCTCGAAATACTTCACGCCGTTGGAGCCCGAGTGATAGAGATAGACCACGAAGATCGCCGCGCCAAGCAGCACCGCGCCAATGCCCAAGCGGCCGTAAGTGTTCGCAAGGTCGATGCCTGCGCCATCGGCCAGCGACACCACGCCATTCGCCGTCAAGGCGTATTGCGGAAAGTGCCAGATGATCGTAGATATCAGGGCGAACACCGCCCAAATAATGGCGAGCGCTGGATGCAGCCGCTGCCAGAAAACGCTATACGGCTTCTCGCTCGTCCACGTTACCTGCTTGGCAATGCTCGCCAAAACGAAGTAGCCGAGGATCATTGCCACCGGCTGCACCCATAACAATTCATAACCCATCATCGAGCCGAAGGTGACGCAAGCCGCAATCGACCCGCCCCCCAGCGTCATCGCACTCTGAAGATATCCTGGTCCGCTGAGTTGAAAATAGCCCCAAATGCGTTGCCCGAGCGGCTTTTCAGCCAGCTCGCGAAGCACCGCCCCCTCATCTACCTGCGCCCTGTCCATAGTGCCCCTCATTCCTTGCTTAGCCCGGATGTCCAAAACTCACGGAAGTCTAACAAGGGTGCGGCCCGGGCGCAATGGGAAAGGTGAACCGCAACCTTCACACCTCGAGAAAAGAGAAGAGCGAGAGCGAATCCGCAGATGAGGAGGATACGTGCGGATGCGGAAACAGCCCTCCCCTTTGATATTTCTTTAGTTTCTGTCTATACTGAATATATTGAAAACGCGGGAGGGCGGCGCTATGAAGACTAGGGCTAAGGATGACAGGCATGGACATGAGAAGGAAGGGGGCCTGCTGCGGGACCGGCGGCTCCGGGAAGTGGCCTGGAAGGATCTGCAGCGCCTGAGCCGGGGCGAGGTGCTTTGGGAAATCGTCTTGCCGCTGCCGTGGCTGGCGGGGTCGCTGGCGTGTGCGGCCTATGGATGGTACGTATCAGCGCTGGTCCTGTCGTTCTTCTTTTATTTGGCCGGGCTTCGCGTGGTTCATGGCGCGTTTCATCACGCCGTCGGATTGCCGCGATGGGGCGACAAGGCCATGCTGGTGCTCTGGTCGGCGCTGATGCTTGGCTCAATGCATGCCGTCCGCGCAAATCACTTGCGGCACCACCAAGACTGCCTCGGCCCGCACGACTTCGAAGGCAAGAGCGCCCGGATGGCCTGGTGGCAAGCGCTGCTATATGGACCCATCTATCCGTTCGCGGGCATTGCTCATGCGTTCCGCTTGGCGCGTCCACGCGAGCGCCGCTGGATGACCGCGGAACTGGGCATCAACGCCGTCCTCATCGCCGGGGCGTTCCTATGGCCAGCCTTGCCGCTGCTGACCTACCACGTGACCGCCATGCTGATCGGCCAGGGGCTTTCTGCCTTCTTCTGCATCTGGACCGTGCATCACGGCTGCGAAGCTACTGGCCTCTTCTCGCGGACGGCAAGAGGCCGGTGGCTGAATGCGGTTACGTTCAATATGTTTTTGCACACGGAACACCACCTCTTCCCCGCCGTGCCTACATGCCGCCTCGGCAACTTGGCCGAACGCGTCGACAACGCAATGCCCGAGGTTCGTTCCAGACAAGTGCTCTAACCTCTTCTCCCGCAGATGCCGCGGCGCCAATCTTCCACTGCGTTCTCAGGCATGTTAGAGTTGCGGAATGCGATTTACGGGGCGGCAGGGGCACACATATGGACCGCGATAAGAATCTTCTGTTTGGCATTTTTGCCGTGCAGCTCAACAAGATTTCGCCGACGCAGTTGATTGAAGCGGCAGCGGCTTGGGCGGCGAATCGCGACAAGGATCTGCCTTCTCGGCTTGTCGAGCTCGGGGCGCTGACGGAGTCGGACCGCGCGCTGGTGCAGCAACTCATCGACGCGGCGGTGGAGGCCCATGGCGGCGACGCGCACAAGACCCTGAATACCTTCGGTGGGGAACGGCAGGTAGCGGCGACTTATCAGGGCAGCATCGTTGTGACGTCGTCGGGGGACGTCGCCGCGCAGAGCACGCGCTACGCGGGCGAAACCGTCCTGGGTGCACCGCAGACGCCTTCCATTCGCGGCGTGCAGGAAGCTCCCGACCGTTACACGCATGTCAGTGAGTATGGCCGCGGCGGCATGGGGCGCGTGTTGCTCGTCGAGGATTCCTTTCTGGGCCGGAGCGTCGCGCTCAAAGAGTTGATGCCCAATGCGCCCGGCGCCAACCCCGACGCCCCCAGCCCCGTCCGCCAATCCGCACCCATGGTCGCGCGCTTCTTGCAAGAAGCCAAAATCACGGGCCAGCTCGAGCATCCGTCCATCGTGCCCGTCTACGAACTCGGCTACCGGCAAGACGGCACCCTGTATTACACGATGAAGCTCGTGCGCGGGAAGACGCTCAAGCAAGCCATCGATGAATGCGGCACGCTCGAAGAGCGGCTCAAACTCCTGCCGCACTTCGTCGACCTGTGCCAGGCCATCGCGTATGCCCACTCGCGCGGCGTCATCCACCGCGACATCAAGCCGCAAAATGTGATGGTTGGCGAGTTCGGCGAAACAGTGGTGCTCGACTGGGGCCTCGCCAAAGTAAAGGGCGCCGAGGACGTCCACGAACGCGACCTCGAAGAAACCTTTCGAGTCCTCCAACTCGGCGACGAGGAAGCCTACGGCCAAACCGTCTACGGCCACGCCATCGGCACCCCCGCCTACATGCCCCCCGAACAAGCCAAGGGCCAGCTCGACCAAATCGACGAGAGGAGTGATGTCTATAGCCTGGGGGCCGTGCTGTATGAACTGCTGACAGGTCAGGCGCCCGTCCAAGGCAGCACGATGAGGGAGTTGCTGGATAGTGCGATCCATGGAGTGCGGAAAGACCTTGCCGAGGTTGCTCCTGACGCGCCACCTGAGCTTGGCGCAGTCGCCCTCCACGCAATGTCAGTAGACCCCAATAGACGCTACGGCAATGTCACCGACTTCGCTGCCGACATTCAGCGCTTCCAATCAGGCTCCTTGGTTGCCGCATACGCATACTCAATGGGCGACCATACCAGGCGGTTCTTGCGCCAGAACGCCCGACCAATAGCACTTGGATCCGCTATCTTAGTCGTGTTCATCTGCGGTTTGCTCGTCTATACAGTCTCACTCTCTAGGCTTAATGCTTCCTTACGAGATGCTCGGGACAAGGAACTCGCCTTGCGGATCGAGGCAGACAAACAGCGAGCAATCGCCGAAGATAAGGAAGCAGAGGCGGATCAGAGTGCGGAGCAAGCCCTCCAGGCGCGGGATGCCGCTGTACTAGCACGCGAACGTCTCGAAGACATCATTGATCAGTCTTTGCGAGACAATCTCTTTCTTGAACGCGAAAGGATAAGTGGATTCGCCGAGACGCCTTGCGATGCGTTACGTTTCCATCCAATCCTAATACCCCTGGCGGTCTACAATTATTCAACTGACATTGGCTTCGCCCATGAGACAAGCCGTTTGCTTGTGCAAGATGGTCGCTTTAGCGTCCTTGACCGCCTGTCCCTGTCCCAAATCGACTGGAATCGTTTTCATCTCGGTCGCAGAGGCATGGACGACAACCTAAGCAACCGACTTAGTGTTTCTACCCCCAACAATGTGATTCGGCCTGCCTTGTTCACATTTGTAGTGAATGAATGCGCCGAGACCGGGGCGATTACTCTCGATGTGTGGAACATCTTCGACGAAGCTCCCCTTCTGTCGATAGCAACTGGATTATTAGACCACAAGCGGATGTCACGTTCTACGGAAGAGGAACTCTCGGCGCGCCTCAACAGTCTGTTTCCAAGGGGTCGCGGCAAAGTAACGAGGCTCGACCGGCAGAAAGCGTGGGCCGAGTTCGAATCAGAAGAGAGGGGGCAATGCAATTTGGTTGTGTTCTGGTATGAGCTTGACAATGCGCTAGTAGACGCACAGAGCCGTGAAGAAATACTCCCTGCATCTGTCGAGCCTGCAGCCATTGGAAGAATCGTCAGGACAGAAGATAGCGAGTTTGAAATCGCTGTGCTCTGTGCCTATGCGCCGGATAAGCTAAGCGAGGGAATGGTCGTTACTCTTCTTGGGACACAGCCTGACCACGACCAAGCTGCTCATTAGTAATGGCTACTCCAAACCGACTTTAGTTCACTGGCACATTGCGGCGAGCTTAAATCGGAGAAAGGTCTAATGGTAGAAGAGTTTAGTCATCTTCCCATAGTCTGCTGAGTAGAAGCACGCTGTGTTCTCTGGAAAAAATTCGTTGCTTGGGACTGCATTTGTCAGCGACGTAGATAGTGCGGAATAGGAGCATCATCCGCCCTGCGCATATCGACTTCACCACCTCGCCCAACAGCTCCGTCTCCGTGAAGGAGGTCTTGCTGGATTTGCTTTGGAAGGTGTCGGGGTTGACGGTCCATTTGGTTTTGGGGTCTAGGATGCAGATGTCGGCGGGGTTGAATGATCCGCAATGTCGCTCGTTCCCCTCGATTGCCGCGATGTGCTTCTCTCATCTCCGTCCCAATTCAGGAATCTAGAATCCGCAATGGCTACACCTTCCCGGTCTCGATCGTCGCCACGGCTTTTGTTCCCAAGATTTTGACCATCTCGATCATGATGGCGAATCTTGGGTCTTTGGTGAGGCCTTGGTGGTAGCGGTAGTAGATTTGCTGGACGATGACGGCGAGTTTGAAGAGGGCGAAGATTTGGTAGTAGTGCAGGTTGCTGATGTCGCGGCCGGTTTTCTCGGCGTAGCGTTCGGCGAGTTCGAGGCGGGTCATGGCGCCGGGCTCTTGGGTGAGGAAGCAGGCGACCGTGGCGAGCGGGATGTCGTCGTTGGCTTGCACCCAGTAGCCGAGGGAGGTGCCGAGGTCCATGAGCGGATCGCCGATGGTCGTCATTTCCCAATCGAGCACGCCGATAATCTTGGTAATGTCGCCAGGGTCGAACACAATGTTGTCGAACTTGTAATCATTGTGCACGACGACCGCGCCGGCATCATGCGGAATGCGTTCGTTCAGCCACTGGATGGTCTTCTCGATATCGGCGATGTCGTCGGTTTGCGAGCCGTAGTAGCGCTTGGTCCAGCCTTTGACCTGCCGCTCGCAATATTCGCCATCGGTCTTGCGCAAGGCCCCAAGGCCAGCCGCTTCCCAGTCGATCTCATGAATGCGGACAAGGTTGTCGATGAATGCCTCGCAGCATCCGCGCACGGTTTTCGGCTCCGTTTCGAAATCATCGGGCTTGGCCGCGCGGAAGATCGTTCCCTCGATGCGCTCCATGATGTAGAAGTCGCAGCCCATCACCGCGGGGTCGCCGCAAAACAGGAGCGGCTTGGGCGCGGGCGCATACACCGGGTGCAAATGCGACAGCACGCGAAACTCGCGGCCCATGTCGTGCGCCGATTTCACCTTGCTGCCGAACGGCGGCCGCCGCAGCACGTATTCTTGCCCGTCGATCCGCAGGCTGTAGGTCAGGTTCGAATGGCCGCTGGGAAATTGCGCCACCTCGAGCCCGCCGTCGAACTGCTCTAGGTTGGCGCTTAGATAATTCTCAAGCGCGCCGAGGTCGAGTTCTTCCCCATCGCGCACGGGCGCGGCGGGGTCTACGGGCGCACGCATCATGCCGGCGCTCCCACCTGAAGGCCATGCTCCTTAAGAATGCGCCGCGCCAGCGACGACTTGTGCACTTCGTCGGCCCCGTCGTAGATGCGCGCCGCGCGCTCATGCCGGAAGAACCACGCCACCGGCGTA